>JANTGX010000066.1 GCA_024762755.1 Gammaproteobacteria bacterium | reverse complement strand
GAGCAGAAGCGCGGCAAGAAGTCGCCCTATTCCATGGACGCCAACCTGCTGCACATCTCCTACGAGGGCGGCATCCTCGAAGATCCCTGGGCCGCGCCCGACGAAGACATGTGGCGCTGGACCGTGTCGCCGCAGGAGGCCCCCGACGAACCCGCCATCATCGAGCTGAGCTTCGAACGCGGCGACATCGTCGCCATCGACGGCCAGCGCATGAGTCCGGCGCAGGTAATGGAGCACCTCAATAAACTCGCCGGCAGCCACGGCATCGGCCGCGACGACATCGTGGAGAACCGCTACGTGGGCATGAAGTCGCGCGGCTGCTACGAGACCCCCGCCGGCACCGTGATGCTCAAGGCCCATCGCGCCATGGAGTCCCTGACCCTGGACCGCGAGGCCACCCACCTCAAGGACGAGCTCATGCCGCGCTATGCCAAGCTCATCTACAACGGCTACTGGTGGGCCCCCGAGCGCGAGATGCTGCAGGCCATGATCGACGCCTCGCAGGCCACGGTGAATGGCCGCGTGCGCCTCAAACTCTACAAGGGCAACGTCATCGTCGAGGGCCGCGAGTCCGAGACCGACAGCCTGTTCGACCCCAGTATCGCCACCTTCGAAGACGACGAGGGGGCCTACGACCAGAAAGACGCCGAGGGCTTCATCAAGCTCAACGCCCTGCGTCTGCGCATCGCGGCGGCCCGCCACCGCCGCTGAGCCAGTCTGCCCTGGGGAGTATTGTTGACGACGCAGGTGGTATATCCTCGGCAGCTGCGCTGGATGACAGAAATCAGGATCACGCCACACGGCTCGATACTCGGTGACATGCTTGGAAACCCGACTTAATCTCGTCAAGGGACTCAAGCAAACGGACTTGCCTACCTTCCTCACCACGGCCACCGATGCCGTGGCGGCCCTCGATCCCGAAGGTCGTCTGTTGAGCATGAACGCCGAGGCCGAGCGGCTGCTCGGTCGGCCGGCGGCAGAGCTCGAAGGAAAGGACTTCTTCGCCGAGACCCAGCTCAAATTCACCGACATCGCCACCCTGGGCGCCGCCCCCTGCCCGGCCTTCGGTGGCGTGGACTGTGCCCACCTCAATCTCAATGCCCGCCTGAACCGATGCGACGGCAGCGGCTTCGAGGTGAGCTTCATGCTGGCCTCGGTCTTCGATGCCGGCCGGGTGGTGGGCAAGGTCTTCGTCTTCCGTGCGGCGGCAGAGACCTCGCCCACGACGAGGACCGACGCCGGTGGCACGGAGGCCGAGATCGTCGCCCAGACCGCCGCCCTGGTGGTCCGCCTGGATGCCGAGGGGCGAGTGGATTTCTGCAATCACCCCGGTCGCTGGTTGTTCGGTGACGTGCCGGTCGAGGAGTTTCTCCCCGAGGCCGTACCGAGCCTGCTGCGCGACTGCCCCAATCAGCTCGACCAGCAGACCCTCGTCGACCGGCGATGGAGCCCGCACGAGGAACGGGAGATCTGTGTCGCCTGGAGTGTCTCCGTGCTGCGCGACGGGCAGGGTGTGGTCAGCGGGGCCGTCTGCACGGCCATCGACTGCACCGACCATGCCCTCTACGAGCAGGGCCAGGCACAGCAGCGGCGGATGGCGCAGATGGTGTTCGAGCACATCACCGATGGGGTCATCACGGTGGACGCGGCGGGACAGGTGGAATACCTCAATGCGGTGGCCGAACGCCTCACCGGCTGGCCTCTCGAGGAGGCCCAGGGCCTGCCGTTGAAAGACATCTATCACGTGGTGGACGAGCAGACCCTGCAGCCGCGCGAGGACCCGGTGAACCGCTGTTTGAAGCTGCCGGGTTGCGGCGAGCGTGGCAAGAGTGCGGAGACCGGTATCCTGCTGCGGCGCGGCGGCTGGGAGTTCAGCATCAGCGACGCGGCGGTGGTGGCGAGGGACGCCGAGGGCACCATCAGCGGCGCAGTGTTGGTGTTCAGCGACCTCTCCGAGCTGCGCGGCCTGGAGCGCTGGGTGGAATACGAGAGCAGCCACGACCACCTCACCGGGTTGATCAACCGGCGCCAGTTCGAGGCCCACCTGCAGGCCGCCCTCGACGGCGCGCACCAGGAAAAACGCCAGCACGCCCTGTTCTATCTCGATCTCGATCACTTTCAAGTGATCAACGACAGCTACGGCCACCAGGCCGGCGACCAGCTGCTCAAGGAGCTGTCACGCCACCTACGCGGGATGCTGGAGGAGACCGTGTGCATGGCGCGCTTGGGTGACGACGAATTCGGCCTCATCGTCGAAGACACCCCCACCGACGAGGCGCGCCAGCTGGGCCAGCGCCTGTGCCGCGCGGTGCGTGCCTATCGCTTCGCCTGGGAGGATCGGCCCTGCGAGATCGGCGCCAGTATCGGCCTGGTCCCCATCACCGAGCGCTGGCGCGACGTGGGCGAATTGATGCGCATGGCAGACTCCGCCTGCTACGTGGCCAAGGAACAGGGTGGCAACCGGGTGCACGTCTACGAGGTGCGTGACGTGGCCATGGCCCAGCGGCAGGGCGATATGCAGTGGATCCAGCGGGTCAGGGACGCCCTCAATGCGGATCGCTTCCGGCTCTATTGCCAGAGCATCGTGCCCCTGGTGGACGCCGCGCAGGCGCCGGCCCACTACGAGATCCTCCTGCGCATGATCGACGAAGAGGGCGGCGTGATCCGCCCCGCGGCGTTCATCGCCGCCGCCGAACGCTATCACCTGATGCCGGAGGTCGACCGCTGGGTCGTCCTCAATGCCCTGCAGCTGTTGGCCGGACGGCGTGAGCGCGGGCACGAGGGAAGCATGTTCTCCATCAACATCTCCGGCCAGTCGCTGGACGAGGAGGGCTTTCTCGCCTTCGTCGTCGAGGCCTTGCGGCAGAGCGGCGTACCGCCGGCCAGCCTCTGCTTCGAGATCACCGAGACCGCCGCCGCCTCCAACATGCGCATCGCCCAGCGTTTCATCCGCGAGTTGCGCGCCCTGGGCTGCCGCTTCGCCCTGGACGACTTCGGCCGTGGCATCTCCTCCTTCGCCTATCTGAAGAACCTGGAAGTGGACTACCTGAAGATCGACGGGATGTTCGTCAAGGATCTGGCCGACGATGAGATCGGCCATGCCATGGTGGAGTCCATCAACAACATCGGCCACACCATGGGCGTGCAGACCATCGCCGAATTCGTCGAGACCCAGGCCGTGCTGGAGAAGCTGGTGGCCCTCGGCGTGGACCACGTCCAGGGTTATCAGCTCGGTCGCCCGCGCCCCCTGGCGCCCATGTTCCGCGTCCCGGCGTAGTCGGGGACGGGAAGACCGCCGCCGGGTCGGGGGAGGGCGGCGCTGCATCCCAACCCCTTCAGCGCCGGGCCAGGCCCTGTACGCAGCGCAGATAAGCCGCCTCGTCCGGCGCGCGCCCTGCCCGTTGTGCCTCCCACAGGGCCTGCCCCAGGCACTCCATGAGCCGATGCTCCACCGCGTGGGCATCCTGCATCTGGCCGAGCAGGGCATGGATGGCCGCGCGGATGCCCGCCGGGCGGTCGGTGCTCAGCTGCTCGCGAATGGCCATGTGCATGCCCAGGTGCATGAAGGGATTGGACTCCCCCTGCTCGACGCTGAAATCTCGCCCCAAGGCCGCCTCGCCGCCTTCCAGCAGGGCGTGATATTCCGGGTGCATGGCCACCACCTCGGCGATCATGCCCTCCAGGGGCGAGAGAGGCTCGCCCGCCTGTTGCTTGCGCCAGGCCGTCACATATTGTCGGCGCAGGGCCTCTCTATCGTTGCCAAACATCGTACTCTCCGCAGGCCTCAGTCGTAGACCTTGTGTTTGTACTCGCACAGATCCTCGATGATGCAGGAGCCGCAGCGCGGCTTGCGTGCCAGACAGGTATAGCGTCCGTGCAGGATCAGCCAGTGATGGGCGTCCTGCTTGAACTCCTCCGGCACCACCTTCATCAGCTTCTTCTCCACCTCCAACACCGTCTTGCCCTTCGCCAGGCCGGTGCGATTGGCGACACGGAAGATGTGCGTGTCCACGGCGATGGTGGGTTCACCGAAGGCGGTGTTGAGGATCACATTGGCCGTCTTCCGCCCCACACCGGGCAGGGATTCCAAGGCCTGCCGATCACGCGGTACCTCGCCGCCGTATTTCTCCACCAGGATGCGACAGGTCTCTATGATGTGTTTGGCCTTGGTGTTGAACAGGCCGATGGTCTTGATATAGCGCTTCAGGCCCTCCTCGCCCAGCTCGAGGATCGCCTGCGGGGTATTGGCCACGGCGAACAGCTTTTCCGTCGCCTTGTTCACCCCCTTGTCCGTCGCCTGGGCCGAGAGCATCACCGCGATCAGCAGCTCGAAGGGCGTGCGGTAGTGCAGCTCGGTGGTGGGTGTAGGGTTCTGCGCCCGCAGACGGGCGAAGATCTCGTAGCGTTTTTTCTGATTCATGGACGGGGCCGGGCAGGGAGGCGGGGCGCATTCTGGCAAATTTCCACCGAGCCGGCAAAGAACCGCCCACGCGGCGCTTGTCAAGCCCTGTTTCGCCCGGTTATGCACAGATTCTTTCTCCCCGCAATACGCCCCGGTGGAGAAAGAGGCCGACCCTGACGTAAGTCTTTGATGTTCTGTTAACGCATTGATAGAAAAGGGAAATAAAATTCTGGTCACAATTTGTTCATTTTGGCCCCAGGCCACGTGACAGCAGGCGCTAGCCGCCTTAGCCACGCCTTGTCCACAAAGTTATCCACAGGATTTGTGGATAAGCCAGAAAGGCTCAACAGGACAGGAACTTATTGCAGTTTTGTGACAAAGACCTCTAACGGTTATGGGAATCGCGATGGGTTTGGGGCTTGGCCCATGTCCGTTTCGAGAGAGAGCTCAAAGAAAATATATGTGAACCATTCTGTGCATTTCCGAAGATATGCACTTTAAAGATCTGGCATTCCTGCCGATATCCTCGCTGCAAGGTGCGAGCTTTAGAGGCTGACGATCCCTGTTAAGGAGGATGAGGCGAGGCCCTGGCCCCGTTATGGTTTGCCTGTCAGTGATCACCAGTCTTTGCTTGAAATAGCGTGAGGACTACCGCAAACTCGCGCAATGCCAGTGTGGTACAGGGACGTGCACCATTATATGGTGCTGAATTTCAAAGAAATGCTTAACCAAAACTAGGTGGAAAAATGGGTAAATTGCTCAAGGTCATACTTTCTTCTGTAGGCCTGCTGCTGGTCTTGAATGGCTGCGGTGGAGAAGCGGCATTTCAAACCAATGGGACTGTCGATCAAACTGGCAGCGGAGGTGGCGGCGAAAGCAGCGCGTTGTCCGTCGGCCTTGCCTTGGTTGACCCGACCACCGGTAATACCACTGCGGCAATCTCATCGAGCAATCCCGGAAAGCTGGTCATCACGGTAAATTACAACGGTGCACCTCTCGCCAATGCCTTGGTCTCGGCCAAGGCGAATTTGTCGACCTTTGTGCCTGCAGCGGGTACCGCGCTGACGGATGCGAGTGGCGTGGCGGATCTCGGCTTGGAAGCAGGCACGACCGCAGGAGCGGATACGGTAACCGCGTCGGTGACCTACAACGGAGTGACCACCGAACAGACACTGAATTACGAGGTGTTGGTCGGCTCTGTTGTTACGACAACAGTCGATATTGGTAGCGGCAGCGGGACGTCTTTCGTACCCAAGGCCATCGATTTGGGTGGAGTCTCGGTGCTTTCTGCCGGTGGGACGGTAACGGCGACAGTCAATATCGTTGAGACCTCGAATAATAATGCTTTATACACCACACCCGTCGATGTGACCTTCACTTCCACCTGCGTCGCGGCGGGTCAGGCCGTCATGGATTCTCCCATCACGACCGCAAATGGTAGTGCATCTAGTACCTATCGGGCCGCCGGCTGCGTTGGCAGCGATACGATCACGGCCACCGCCGATATCGGTGGGACAATCTATTCCGCGACAGGCAACCTGACCGTTCAGCCGCCAACCGTTGGCTCGATTCAATTCGTTTCTGCAACGCCGGAAGTGATTGCCCTGCAAGGTACGGGCGGCACGGGCTTGGCAGAGACCTCCACGGTTATCTTTGAGGTGCAGGATGAGGCGGGCAACGTTGTCCCCAATCAAGATGTCAGCTTCAACCTGAGTACCCAGGTGGGTGGCATTTCCCTTAGTCCTGCCACGGCAAGCACTAATGCTGCGGGTCAGGTCCAAACGGTGGTCAATTCTGGCACAGTCAATACCTCGGTTATCGTGACCGCCACGGTGGCAGCTTCGAATATCTCCACCCAATCGGTCGCACTGGCGGTCTCGACGGGTGTGCCCGACCAAAACAGCTTTTCCATTGCTGCCGAGAGCCTGAACCCCTGGACCTGGAACTGTAATGGCGTCGAAGTGGGCATTACCGCGTTCGTCGCAGATCATTTCAACAACCCGGCGCCAGATGGCACGGCGGTGGCATTTCAAACCGAAGGTGGTGTGATCGATGGTTCGTGCATCACCAGCAATGGCCAGTGCCGCGTCACCTGGGTGAGCAGCGATCCCCGTCCAACTGACGGTCGCGCCACTATTTTGGCGACGGTCATCGGAGAGGAGGGCTTTGCCGATAACAGTCCCAGCAATGGCCGCTTCGATGACGGGGAAACCTTTACCGACTTGCCCGAAGCGTGGCGTGACGACGACGAGGATGGCGTAAAGGGTGCCGGCGAGGAATATATCGACTTCAATAACAACGGATCGTACGACGGTGTCGACGGTACCTATAACGGCACACTCTGCTCGTCGGGGTCCACGATCTGTAATGCCAATGGTGATCTCGTCCATGTCCGCGACAGTCTTGTCCTGGTCATGGCCAGCAATGGCCAGATTGCCAATCTCTATGAGACCTCGACGGGATCAGATGTGGCCGTTGGCAATACCATCTTGCTGCCAGACAGCCGTGAGGTGAGAAGCTTCCGGGTCGACCTACAGGACGCACGCGGTCAGATTCCCCCCGCGGGTACCAGCATTACCGTAACGACCAGCAATGGCGAGATCATGGGCGGAACAACGACGGAAATCGGCAGCTCGAATTTGCAAGGTCCCGCGAGCCTGGGTTTCTCCATGCGAGCCGATAAGACCCCGGATCAAGGTGTCTTGACGATCACGGTGAATATACCCGGCAACAATGCCTGCGGCACCGAGACGTTGTATTGGAACGTGAATGTCGATGATTCCCTCGATGTGACACCACCGAGTGTAGCTTCGTCGGACCCGAAGTCGGGTGATTCCGCCGTGGCTGTCGATAAAACGCCGATCGAAGTGACCTTCAGTGAGGGCATCGAGCCGAGCACCATCAATACGACGACCGTCACATTGACCGGTGCTACCTCGGTCATGGGTACCCTTACCTATGATTCGACGACGCAGAAGGCCTTTTTCTTCCCCTCGACAACCCTGTCTGCCGATACCTTATACACCTTGACGGTGAACACTGGGGTAACGGATAGCGCAGGCAATGCCATGGCGAGTGACTACACGGCAATATTCAAAACGGCGCCGTAGGAGTTTTTCGCTGTCCTGCCAGACTGGCAGGGTGTCTTCAGGCCCCGGGCATCTGCTCCGGGGCTTTTTCTATCCGCATCTTGAGCCAGATCTCGCGGTGGGCCTGCCAAGGGTTGGGTATGGCCCAGTGCTAGGCGGCACCGCATGGCCGAGTTCGGCAGGAATCTCGGCGTCAGTAGCGACGAGCTGTGCGCAGCCTGCGCAACGTTCGGTTATTCTCCCGTTTTCCGGCCACAGACTCTGTCTTTGCTAGTGTGGTTTTTGTCATGCCCGATACTCTTTGCTTTCTCCGGCTTGCCGTTCCCAACCCCCTTCGACGTTATTTCGACTATCTGCCAGGAGGCGTGCAGTCGGACGAGTTGCAGCCCGGCATACGTTTTGCGATCCCTTTCGGGCGTCGTACCCAGATCGGCATGTTGCTGGAGGTCGTCGAGACCACGCAGGCGGCCCGACCGCGCCCCGTCGGTGAACGATTGGATCACAGCCCGTTGCTGCCATCGACCCTCCTCGAACTCTTGCGCTGGGCCAGCGACTACTACGTGCATCCCATTGGTGAGGTGATCTTCGGCGCCCTGCCGGGGTTGTTGCGCCAGGGGGAGGCGGCCGAGCGGCGGGGGGTGGAGCACTGGCGTCTGACCTGCCGCGGGGCCATGCAGGAGCCGGATACGTTGGCGCGTGCGCCGCGTCAGGCGGCCATTCTGCGCCTGCTGACGGCACACCCGGAGGGCCTGCCGGCCAGCGCCATCGGTGAGCAACTGGAGAACTGGCGGCCCAGCATGCGCCGCCTGGCGGAGAAGGACTGGGTGGTGCGCGAGGATCGCCCGGCCCTGCTGCTGCCATCGAGTCAGCCGGCGGAGCAGGCGCCGCCGCTGAACGCCGAACAGCAGGCGGCCCTCACGCCCCTGCTCGACGGTCTGGGAGCCTTCGGCGTCTCGCTGCTCGAGGGCGTCACCGGCAGTGGCAAGACCGAGGTCTACCTGGGCCTCATCGCGGCGGCCCTGGCGCGTGGCGAGCAGGCCTTGGTGTTGGTGCCGGAGATCGGCCTCACACCGCAGCTGCTGGCGCGCTTCCGGGCCCGCTTCGCCGTGCCCATCGCGATGTTGCACTCGGGCCTGTCCGACCGCGAGCGGCTGGACGCCTGGCTGGCGGCGCGCGGGGGCGAGGCGGACATCGTCATCGGCACCCGCTCGGCGGTGTTCACGCCTCTGGCGCGCCCCGGCGTGATCATCCTCGACGAGGAGCACGACGCCTCGTTCAAGCAGCAGGAAGGCTTTCGCTACTCGGCGCGCGACGTGGCCGTGAAGCGCGCCCAGCTGGAGGGCGTGCCGGTGCTGCTGGGCAGCGCCACGCCCTCGTTGGAGAGCCTGCACAATGCCCGTCAGGGGCGCTATGCGCACCATCGCCTGCGCCAGCGCGCGGGGGTGGCACAGGCGCCCCAGGTGGCGGTGCTCGATGTGCGCGCCCAACCCATGCAACACGGCCTCTCCCTGGCGCTGACCAATGCCATGCGGCGTCACCTGGAGGCCGATGGCCAGGTGCTGTTGTTCCTCAACCGTCGCGGTTACGCCCCCGCCCTGTTGTGTCACGACTGCGGCTGGGTGGCCAAGTGTCGTCGCTGCGATGCCAACATGACTCTGTTCCATGGCCGCGGTGGCAGGCAGCGCTTGCGCTGCCATCACTGTGGTGCCGAACGCCCGGCCGAGACCCAGTGCCCGGCGTGCCAGTCCAGTGAGCTGCGCCCGGTGGGGGCCGGTACCGAACGCCTGGAGGAGGCCCTGCAGGCGCAGTTCCCGGAGGTGGGCATCGCCCGCATCGACCGCGACACCACCCGCCGCAAGGGGGCCTTGCAAGGCCTGCTGGACGACGTGCATGCCGGGCGTTCGCGGCTTCTCGTCGGCACCCAGATGCTGGCCAAGGGGCATCACTTTCCCGGCGTCACCCTGGTGGGGCTGGTGGACATCGACCAGGGGCTGTTCAGCGCCGACTTCCGCGCCACCGAGCGCATGGCCCAGCTCATCACCCAGGTGGCCGGCCGGGCCGGGCGCGCCGAGCGGCCGGGGCAGGTGCTGATCCAGACCCATCACCCCGACCATCCCCTGTTGCAACACCT
>JANTGX010000065.1 GCA_024762755.1 Gammaproteobacteria bacterium | reverse complement strand
GGGCAGGGGCGCGGTGGTCTGGTGGTGGGCGGCGATGAGATCCAGGGCCTCGCGCTCCCAACACCAGTTTTCGAGGAACTGGCTGGGCAACTCCACGGCATCCCACGGCACGCCGCTGATGCCGGAGACGGCGAGTACCTCGACCCGGGTGAGCAAATGGTGCAGGCCGTGGCCGAATTCGTGGAACAGGGTGATCACCTCGTCGTGGGTGAACAGGGCGGGGTCGTCGCCCACCGGCGGCGAGAAGTTGCAGGTGAGGTAGGCCACCGGCAGTTGCACGCCCTCGGCGGTGGCGCGACGGGCGGCGCAGACGTCCATCCAGGCCCCGCCGCGCTTGTTCTCGCGCGCGTACAGGTCGAGGTAGAAGCGCCCGCGTGGTTCGCCGTTCCGGTCACGGATCTGGAACACGCGCACGTCCGGGTGCCAGGTGTCGACGCCCTCGAGTTCGTCGATCTCCAGACCGTAGAGACGGTCCACCACCTCGAACAGGCCGCTCACCACGCGTGGTTGCGGGAAGTAGGGCTTGAGGTCCTCCTGGCTGATGGCGTAGCGGTGCTGACGCAGCTTCTCCGAGTAATAGCTGATGTCCCAGGGCTGCAAGCTGTCCAGGCCCTGCTCGGCGGCGAAGGTGCGCAGCTCGTCCAGCTCACGCTGGGCGAGGTCGAGGGAGCGTTTGGCGAGGTCGCTGAGGAAGGCCTCCACGCGCGCCGTGTCGGGGGCCATCTTGGTGGCCAGGGAACGCTCGGCGTAGTTGGCGAAACCGAGCAGCTGGGCCAGCTCGTGGCGCAGGGCGAGGATCTCCTCCATCAGTGGACCGTTGTCGAACTGGCCGGCATTGGGCCCCTGGTCCGAGGCGCGGGTGACGAAGGCGCGGTACACCTCCTCGCGCAGGGCGCGCTGGTCGGCGTAGCTCATGACGGCGAAGTAGCTGGGGAACTCCAGGGTCAGCAGCCAGCCGTCCAGGCCCTTCTGCTGCGCCGCCTGGCGGGCCATGGCCAGGGCCGAGGGCGGCAGGCCGGCGAGGTCCTCCTCGCGCTCGATGTGCTTGCTCCAGGCCTGGGTGGCGTCGAGGACGTTCTCGGCGAATTTGGCGGTGAGGGTGGAGAGGCGCTGCTGGATCTCCATGTAACGCTGTTTCTGCGCCTCGGGCAGGTGCACGCCGGAGAGGCGGAAGTCGCGCAGGGCGTTGTCGATGGCCTTGGCCTGGGCCGCGTCGAGGCGGACGTATTCCGGGCCCTCGGCGATCTGCCGGTAGGCGGCGTAGAGACGCTCGTTCTGCCCCATCTCGGTGGCGTACTGGCTGAGCTTGGGCAGGCAGGCATTGTAGGCGGCGCGCAGGTCGTCGCTGTTGGCCACGGCGATGAGGTGGCTGACCGGCGACCAGGTACGGTCGAGGCGGTCTTCCAGGGCCTCCAGGGGGGCCACCAGGTTGGCCCAGGTGTAGGGCCCGTCGCCCTCCAGCAGGCGGGCGATCTCGGCGCGGTTGTCGGCCAGGATGGTGTCGATGGCCGGCTCCACGTGTTCGGCGCGGATCTGGCTGAAGGGGGGGAGGTCGCTGAATTCGAGCAGGGGATTGTGGGTCGTCATGGTGTCGTGGGACCGTCGGGGCTCAATGGGGAAAGTGCAGAAGATGTTAACCTATCCCTCTGATGCCAGCCACGAAACACATCGACAACGGCCACCCCTACGACGCCCTCACCCCCGAGGTGGTGCTCGACGCCGTGGAGGCCATCGGCCACCGTTGCGACGGACGCCTGCTGGCCCTCAACAGCTACGAGAACCGCGTCTACCAGGTGGGCCTGGAAGAGGCCCCGCCCCTGGTGGCCAAGTTCTATCGCCCCGGCCGCTGGAGCGCCGACGCCATTCGCGAGGAACACGCCTTCGCCCGCGCCCTGGCCGCCGCGGAGATCCCCGTGGTCGCCCCGCTGGCCGACGCGCGGGGCGAGACCCTGCACCACCACGCCGACTTTCGCTTCGCCCTCTATCCGCGCCGCGGCGGCCGCTGGCCCGACCTGGAAGACCCGGACAAGCTGGTCTGGCTGGGGCGCCTGCTCGGCCGCATCCACGCCCTCGGCGCCGCCCGGCCCTTTGTCCACCGGCCCCGTCTGGACGTGGCCGGCTTCGGCCACGACGCAGTGGACTACCTGCGCCAGGCGGAACTCATCCCGGCCTTTCTGCGCGAGGCCTACTTCAGCCTCGCGCGGGACGTGCTGGCGCAGGTGGAGGAGGGTTTCAACCGCGCCGGGCCGGTGGCGCAGATCCGTCTGCATGGCGACTGCCACCCGGGCAACATCCTGTGGACCGACGACGGCCCCCACTTCGTCGATCTCGACGACGCGCGCATGGGCCCGGCGGTGCAGGACCTGTGGATGCTGCTCTCCGGCGAGCGCCGCGATCAGACCCTGCAACTCGACGAGATCCTCGCCGGTTACACGGAATTCCGTGACTTCGATGCCCGCGAACTGCACCTCATCGAACCCCTGCGTACCCTGCGCCTGATCCACTACTCGGCCTGGCTGGCGCGGCGCTGGGACGACCCCAGCTTCCCCCAGGCCTTCCCCTGGTTCGGCGAACCGCGCTATTGGGAGGAGCAGATCCTCACCCTGCGCGAGCAGGCCGCGGCCATGAACGAGCCACCGCTGCAATGGCTGTAGGCCAGGCGAGAGGGCGGCACGCATGAGCCGAACCCCCGAAGACACGCCGCCGACCACGGCCACACCCCCCGCCGGTGGCCGCCGATTCGACCGCCTGCACGTGATCCTGATGGTGCTGCTCGGCGTACTGCTCGGCGCCCTCGCCAGCGCCTGGCTGGTCACCGCCTATCTCTTCCCCGCGCCCTTCGAGCCGGTGGTCCTGAGCCCGCCGGAGCAGCAGCGCCTGGAGGCCAAACTGCAACGCATCGAGTCCCTGCAGCGGCAGCGTGGGCGGGTGCGGGGCCGGCAGGGCGCCGCGAGGCGGGCCGACGGCCCGCCGGCCTTGTCGCCGGAACCCTACAGCGAGGCCGACGCCCGGCGCGAGATCGACCTCACGGAGCGGGAGCTCAACGCCCTGCTGGCCAACAACACCGATCTGGCCCAGCGGCTGGCCATCGATTTGTCCGACGACCTGTTGAGTGCCAAGCTGCTGCTGCCCCTGGACCCGGACTTCCCCGTGCTGGGCGGCAAGACGCTGAAGGTCCACGCCGGCCTCGAGCTGGCCTATCGCAACGGCCGCCCGGTGGTGGTGCTCAAGGGCGTGAGCGTGATGGGCGTGCCACTGCCCAACGCCTGGCTGGGCAACCTGAAGAACATCGACCTGGTGCAGACCTTTGGCGACGACGGCGGTTTCTGGAGCGCCTTCGCCGCGGGCATCGACCACATCCGGGTGCAACAGGGCCGGCTGAGCATCACCCTCAAGGAATGACCGGCGTCGCCGCGCCCACCCCGCAATGACACAAGAGGAACACACAGCATGAGCAAACACTACGACCTCATCAGCATCGGTGGCGGCAGCGGCGGCCTCTCGGCGGCCGAGCGTGCGGCGGAATACGGCATGCGGACCGCCGTGGTGGAGAACAAACTGTTGGGCGGCACCTGCGTCAACGTGGGCTGCGTGCCGAAGAAGGTCATGTGGTTCGCCTCCGGCATCAACGAGACCCTGCACAACGCCAGCGGCTACGGCTTCGACGTGGACCTGAAGTCCTTCGACTGGGGCGCCCTGGTGCGCGCACGCGAGGACTACATCCAGGGCATCCGCGACTGGTACGACAACTACCTGGCCGATTCCCACATCGACCACCTGCACGGCACCGGCCGCTTCGTCGACGCCCACACCATCGAGGTGGACGGCCAGACCTACACCGCCGACCACATCGTCATCGCCCCCGGCGGCAAGCCCATGCTGCCGGACATCCCCGGCGTCGAGCACATGCTCACCTCCGACGGCTTCTTCGCCCTCGAGGAACAACCGAAGCGGGTGGCGGTGATCGGCGCCGGCTACATCGCGGTGGAGCTGGCCGGCCTGCTCAACGGCCTCGATAGCGAGGTGTCGATGCTGCTGCGCCGCGACCACTTCCTCTCCAGCTTCGACGCCATGCTGCGCGAGAGCCTGATGGAGGAGATGGTCAATGCCGGGGTCAACATCATGCCCTCCATCAGCGTCGAAGGCGTGGAGAAACGCGCCGACGGCTGTCTCGACATCCACTGTGCCCGCGGCATCAAACTGGAGGGCTACGACGCCCTTATCTGCGCCATCGGCCGCGAACCCAACGTCGAGGCCCTGCACCTGGACGCCGCCGGCGTCGCCCACGACGAACGCGGCTACGTGCCCACCGACGACTATCAGAACACCAACGTGCCCGGCGTCTATGCCGTGGGCGACGTCACCGGCCGCGTCCAGCTCACACCGGTGGCGGTGGCCGCCGGACGACGCCTGGCCGACCGCCTGTTCAACAACCAGCCGGAGCGCAAGCTGGACTACGATCTCATCCCCACGGTGATGTTCAGCCACCCGCCCATCGCCACCATCGGCATGACCGAGGGCGAGGCCCGCGAGCAACACGGCGAGGCGGTGAAGGTCTACCAGACCCGCTTCACCGCCATGTACCATGCACTCTGCCCCAACAAACAACGCACCGCCATGAAACTGGTGTGCGTGGGCGCGGAGGAGAAGATCGTCGGCTGCCACATCATCGGCCAGGGCGCCGACGAGATGCTGCAGGGCTTCGCCGTGGCGATAAAGATGGGTGCGACGAAAAAGGACTTCGACGACACCGTCGCCATTCACCCCACCAGCTCGGAAGAGCTGGTCACCCTGCGTTGAAGCCGACATGAGCATACGCAGCTATCAGGGCGTGGCCCCGCAACTGGGCGAGGGCGCCTTCGTCGACGACAGCGCGCTGGTCATCGGCGACGTGCACCTCGCCGCCGACGCCTCCCTCTGGCCCATGAGCGTCGCCCGCGGCGACGTCAACCGCATCCGCATCGGCGCGCGCAGCAATATCCAGGACGGCTCGGTGCTGCACGTCACCCACCCCCACGAGGCCGAACCCGACGGCCACCCGCTACTCATCGGCGACGACGTCACCGTGGGCCACAAGGTGATCCTGCACGGCTGCAGCATCGGCGACCGCTGCCTCATCGGCATGGGCGCCATCGTCATGGACGGCGCCAGCCTGGAACAGGACCTCCTGCTCGGCGCCGGCAGCCTGGTGCCACCGGGCAAGGTCTTGAGCAGCGGCTACCTGTGGTTGGGCAGCCCGGTACGCAAGGTGCGCGTCCTCTCCGACGAGGAGCTCGACTGGATCCGCTATTCGGCCCAGCACTACGTCGAGCTGAAGGACCGGTACCAGGCGGAATAGCGCCGGCGCTGCGCCCCCTTGCCGGGCATCCTCGACGATGCGGCAGACCGACCGGCCATATTCGCCTACAGTGGGGTAACCCTGGCTGCATGACTTCAGGGTCGCCCGCAACGGCCTTGCCGTCCTCAGGCCGGCGGCAATTCTTTTCATGGAGGATGTCGACATGCCCGCGAAGAACGTCAACGAACTGACCTCGGTCTACCTGGTCGGCAGCGGTATCGCCAACCTCGCCAGCGCCGTCTACCTGATAGAAGACGCCGGGCTTCGCCCGGCCAACATCACCCTGCTCGAACAGGCTCGAGTGACCGGCGGCGCGTTGGATGGCTCGGGCGATCCCGAACACGGCTTCGTCATCCGTGGCGGACGCATGCACGAGGCGAAATACCAGTGCTACTGGGATCTTCTGTCGCGTATCCCCTCGCTGGAAAACCCGGCCATCAGCATCACCGAGGAAACCTTCGAGTTCAACGAGCGTTTCGTCTCACACGCCCAGGCGCGTTTGCTCAAGGATGGCAAGAAGCTGGACGTCTCCAGCTACGGCGTCGGCCTCAAGGATCAGGGCCTGATGCTCGAATTGCTCTTTCTTCCCGAAACCGCGCTGGACGGCAAGCGTATCGAGGAATGGTTCACCCACGCCTTCTTTTCCACCGTGTACTGGTACCTCTTCACGACCATGTTCGCCTTTCAGAAATGGAGCTCATTGGCGGAGATGCGGCGCTACATGAAGCGCTTCATGCACCTGCTGCCGGGCATGAACCACCTCGAAGGCGTCATGCGGACGAAATACAACCAATACCATTCCGTGGTGCTGCCCATCGAGCGTTGGTTGCGCGAGCGCGGGGTGCAATTCGCCTTGCAGACCCGCGTCACCGATATCGACTTCAGTCTCGCCGCCGACAAGAAGAGCGCCACCCTCATCAGCATCGAGAGGGATGGCGAGGAGGACGAAATCGTGCTCGGCGACAACGACTATATCTTCATCACCCAGGGTTCCATCACGGAGAGCACCGACAACGGCACTTGGGAGAAACCACCGCGCCTGCTCGGAGAGGCGGCCTCCGGGGCCTGGCCGCTGTGGAAACGCATCGCCAAAAGGGACGAGAGCTTTGGCCATCCGGGGGTCTTCTGTGACGACATCGAGCTGTCGAAGTGGTATTCCTTCAGCGTCACCCTGCACGACAGCACCTTCCACGACTACATGGAGGACTTCACCGGCAACGTCGACGGGACCGGGGGCCTGGTGACCCTCACCGACTCCAACTGGCTGATGTCCATCGTCATTGCCCGCCAACCCCACTTCCCTAATCAACCCAAGGACGTCAAGATCTTCTGGGGCTATGGCCTCTACGTCGACCGCATCGGGAATCACGTGCACAAGAAGATGTCCGAATGCAACGGCCGGGAGATCCTCGAAGAGCTCTGGTATCACCTCAAGGTGCAGGATCTGATGCGGCCCATCGTCGATGCCGGCAAGGTCAATTGTATCCCCACCGCCATGCCTTACATCGACAGCCTGTTCATGCCCCGCGCCGTCGGCGATCGCCCGGCGGTAATCCCGGAATACGCCACCAACTTCGCCTTTCTCGGCCAGTTTGCCGAGGCGCCGGACGACTGCGTGTTCACCGTGGAGTACTCGGTCCGCTGTGCCCAGATGGCGGTCTATGGCCATTTCGACACGGGCAAGAAGCCCATCCCGGTCTACCTGGGGGCGCACAGTCCCAAGGCCCTCATTGCGGCGACCCGGGCCCTCAGCCACTGAAGGACCGGGCCGACCTCGTCGCGCCGGTGGCGGTTTAAATACATTCTATTGGCCATACTTAGGGTTAATGCGATAGCGTAACGCCTTCATCATTGAATGCGATTTAACGACCGAAATCGTGGGGGTTTTCCCCGTCACCCTTCCGCAGAGGCCCGCCATGTCCTCCGAGAATATTCCCGAAACCAAACCCGACCCCTTGCCATCGGTAGACACCCTGCGACGCCTGGCCGTCAGCGAGAGCGGCTTCGTCTTCGACCCCAGCACGGGACACAACTTCACCGTCAACGAGACCGGCGTCACCCTCTTGCGCCTGCTGCAGAAGGGGCTGCGTCTGGACCAGCTGCTGACCGCCCTGGCCGAGGAATACGACGGTGATCCACGCGAGATGGAACGCGACGTGCTGGAGTTCGCCGGCCAATTGCGTGAACACGTGGGGGCCTGAACATGGCCATCACCGCCACCGTCGCCATCACCGGCATGAACGCCAAACCGGACAATCCTGGCCCTGGCCTGGCCGTGGCTCGCTGCCTGCGCGAGGACCCCGAATTTCAGGGACGCATCATCGGCCTCAGCTACGATGCCCTCGACCCCGGTCTGTACCTCGAGGAATACTGCGACGCCGCCTACCTGTTGCCCTACCCCTCGGCCGGAGACCAGGCCCTAATGGACCAGTTGCAGCACATCCAGACCCAGGAACGGGTGGATGTGCTCATCCCCTGCCTGGATGCCGAACTACCGGGCATGGTTCGACTGCGCCCGGCCCTGGAAGAGATGGGCCTGCGCACCTTCCTGCCCGATGGCGAGCAGTTGCGCCTGCGCAACAAGGACCGCCTGCCGGAACTGGCCGAGATGGCCGGTATCCAGTGTCCAGAGATCAAGCCCGTCACCCAGGCCGGATTCTTCTATCAGTGCCAGGAAGAGGGCTGGAGCTACCCGCTGGTGGTGAAGGGCGTGTTCTACGATGCGCGCATCGCCCACACCGCCGATGAGGCCGCCGAGGCCTTCCGCAAGATCGCCGCCGAGTGGGGCTACCCGGTGTTGGTGCAACGCCTGATCCAGGGTGAGGAGTACAACCTCACCGCGGTGGGTGACGGCAAGGGCAGCCTGCTCGGTCCGGTGATGATGAAAAAGATGGCGGTCACCGACAAGGGCAAGGCCTGGGCCGGCATCAGCATCGACGACCAGGCCCTGCTCGGCGCCAGCGAGTCCCTGGCCAGGGCCATCCAGTGGCGCGGCCCCCTGGAGGTGGAGGTGATGCGCGATACCCAGGGCAACTACAACCTGATCGAGATCAACCCGCGCTTCCCGGCCTGGATCTACCTCTCCAAGGGGGTCGGACGCAATCTGCCCATGGCCCTGCTGCGCCTGGCCCTGGGTGAAGAACCGGGGGAATTTCCCGACAGCCGCGCGGGTACCCTGTTCATCCGTCATGCGCAGGAGAACATCGTGCCCCTGGCCGAGTTCGAAGCCATCGTCACGCGCGGCGAACGACGCACCGGTGCAGCGGCGCCGACGTCGGATACCCGGCTACAGTCGCCCGACAACAGTCAACAAAAATAGGAACACCCCATGAACGACGTCGAGACCCCGGACAGCGGACAACAGCCCCCCGCCGGCAAGAAACCCTGGATCAAACCCACCATCACCGCTTTGCGCAGCGGCACCCTGAACAAGTTTGGCGCCATGCGCCATGAGGCCTGGCGTGAGGACATCGACGGCGTGCCCATCGCCAAATTGCTGGAGGAACACGGCTCGCCGCTGTTCGTGATCTCGGAGAAGCGCCTGCGCGAGAATGCCCGCCGCCTGCAACGCGCCTTCTCCTCGCGTTATCCCCAGGTCGTGTTCGGCTGGTCGTACAAGACCAACTACCTGAGCGCGGTGTGCAACACCTTCCATCAGGAGGGCGCCTGCGCCGAGGTGGTGTCGGCCTTCGAATACGAGAAGGCGCGCAGCCTGGGCGTGCCCGGTCACTGTATCTTGTTCAACGGTCCACACAAGCCGCGTGAGATCCTCGAGCGGGCGGTGGCCGAGGGCGCGCACATCCACATCGATCATCTCGACGAGCTGTATCTGCTGGAGGAGGTGGCACGCGAGGCCGGCCGCGAGGTGGGTGTCACCATCCGCCTCAACTTCGATACCGGCTATACCGAACCCTGGAGCCGCTTCGGCTTCAACGTGGAGTCGGGGCAGGCCATGGACGTGGCCTGGCGCATTGCCGCCAGCCCCTCGCTCAAGCTCACCGGCCTGCACAGCCACATCGGCACCTTCGTCCTCGAGCCCGAGGCCTACCGCCAGCAGGTGCGCATCATGACCGGGTTCATGCAGGAGGTGGAGCAGAAGACCCAGTGCCAGATCGACTACATCGACATCGGTGGCGGCTTCGCCTCGCTGAATTCCCTGCAGGGCATCTATCTGCCGCCGGAGCAGGTGGTGCCGAGCATCGAGCAGTACGCCGAGGCCATCTGCGACCTGCTGCTGGAAACCACCCACGAGCGCGCCGCGCAGGGCCGCCGCCGGCCGACCCTGGTGCTGGAGACCGGCCGCG
>JANTGX010000064.1 GCA_024762755.1 Gammaproteobacteria bacterium | reverse complement strand
CCCAGCAGCCACGGCAGACGGACGGCGTAGTCGGTGCGCTCGGCCTCCTGGTCGGGCAGGCCGAACAGGGTGAAGTCGGCGGGCGCGCTCTGCGTCTCCCACTCCGCCTCCATGGCCGCCAGTTTGGTGCGCTGCACGTCGCCGATCTCGTAACCGCTCTCGTCGCCGAGCAGGATCACCGAAATGATGGACGCCAGGCCGAAACCGGCCGCCACGGCAAAGGAACGCCGGGCGAAGGCCACGTCCTGCCCGCGCAGCAGGTAGTAGGCACTGATGCTGAGGACGAACATGGCCCCTGTCACATAGCCGGCCGCCACCGTGTGCACGAACTTCACCTGCGCCACCGGGTTGAAGAACAGCTCACTGAAACTGGTCAGTTCCATACGCATGGTCTGGTAGTTGAACTCCGCCCCCACCGGATTCTGCATCCAGCCATTGGCGATGAGTATCCATAGGGCGGAGAGGTTCGAGCCCAGGGCGACGAGGAAGGTCACCCCCAGGTGCTGTGCCTTGCTCAGGCGCTGCCAGCCGAAGAAGAACAGACCGACGAAGGTGGACTCGAGGAAGAAGGCCATCAGCCCCTCGATGGCCAGCGGTACGCCGAAGATATCCCCCACATAGTGCGAGTAGTAGGCCCAATTGGTGCCGAACTGAAACTCCATGGTCAGCCCGGTGGTCACGCCGAGGGCGAAATTGATACCGAACAACTTGCCCCAGAAGCGTGTCATGTCGCGGTAGATCTCCCGCCCGGTCATCACGTACACCGATTCCATGATGACCAGAATCCACGACAGGCCCAGGGTCAGGGGGACGAACAGAAAGTGGTACAGGGCGGTTATCGCAAACTGCAGGCGCGATAGATCCACCACGTCTTCGGCGATCATGGCGTTTCTCCTTCAGGGGGTTTCATCGGGGGCATGGGGGTGGTGGTGTGCGTGGCGAGGTCGTCGCCCATCGTCACCGGGCCGGCGCCGAGCAAGGCCCCCGCCACCGCATGGTCGGTCAAGGCGTGGTCCACGGGCTCGCTGAAGAAGAGCCACCAGATGATGCCGATGGCGACGAGCTTGAGCAGCAGGGCGATGGTGATCTCCCGCCCCAGACGGTCGCGCTGCAACAATCCGGACAACTGGCTCATCGTCGTGCCCCGGGCTCGTGGCACGGCCGCGGCACGAACGGGGGAATCCCTCTCCGGACCCTCCTCACGACTCGCATGGCGTTCTCCCTGTATGCAGTGACATGGCGCCCTGGGGGTATTGGTCCGGGCACAGTGCTCCACAAGGTTACTCGGAAACTCACCGACATGGATAGAGGCGATTCGCCCTCGGCCTGGCGCGACGGAGAACCCGGGGCGCGCCCCATGCGGTAAGCTCGGCAGATAGGGTAACGAAGCGTCGCCCCTGGCGTCCATCACACCGGGCAGACCGAACATGAGCAACCACGAGGAGAAAGACATGGATCAAAAGCACGCCGACGACATCCGCCAGAACGTCCGCGAGAGTTATGCCCAAGTGGCCGAGGCCAGCGACGAGGGCACCGGCTGCGGGGTCGAGAGCAGCTGTTGCGGGGTGTCCGACGAGGCCCCCATCAACACCCTCATCTCCACCCGCCTGGGCTACTCGGAAGACGACCTGGCGCAGGTGCCGGAGGGCGCCGACATGGGACTGGGCTGCGGCAACCCGCGCGCCATCGCCAGCCTGCGGCGCGGCGAGACGGTGGTCGACCTGGGCAGCGGCGGGGGTTTCGACGCCTTTCTCGCCGCCGCCGAGGTGGGTGAAGCGGGCCGCGTCATCGGCATCGACATGACCCCCGCCATGCTCAGCAAGGCCCGCGCCAACGCCGCCAAGGGCCACTTCACCCAGGTGGAATTCCGCCTCGGCGAGATCGAGCACCTGCCCGTGGCCGATGGCGAGGCCGACGTCATCATCTCCAACTGCGTCATCAACCTCTCACCGGACAAAGCGCAGGTGTTCCGCGAAGCCTTCCGCATCCTCAAGCCCGGCGGTCGCCTGGCCATCTCCGACGTGGTGGCCAGCGCCGAGATGCCCGCCGAGATGAAGAACGATCCACAGTTGCACGCCGGCTGCATGGCCGGCGCCGAACTCGTCGACGACCTGCAGCGCATGATCACCGAGGCCGGTTTCTGCGACGTGCGCATCGCCCCCAAGGACGCCTCTCGCGCCTTCATCAAGGATTGGGCACCGGGTCGCGGCGTCGAGGACTACGTGTTGTCCGCCACCATCGAGGCGGTCAAACCCGGCGGTGGCTGCTGCTGAGGTACCCGCCGGCACAGAGCAGGCTCCGATCGCCCCCACCATCGTCCCGGCGACTGCCGGGGACCGCTGGTTTCAGCGGTGTGAATTCCGGCATGCGTCGATTCGACGAAGAGATCCTGTCTTGCTGAAACACCTCGCCCACAGTCATCCACTGCCGATGGACCGCTACTCGGGCAATACCCGCGCCGCCCGCAGCACCGTCGCAAACCGCTCGGCCAGGGCAACGGCCTCGGGCAGGGGCGCCGCCGGCAGGCCCCACCACGCCCGCTCGAGGTCGTCGAGACGCGCGGCCAGCGGCAGCGCCTGCCCCTGCTTCATCTGCTCGGCGAGGTGGGCCACCTGATAGGCCAGACGGTCCTCGCGGTATTCCGCCGGTGACGCCACCCCGGCGGCGACCTCCAGTGCCAGGCACAGCGTCCGCCGCCGGGCCAGGGCCTCGTCGCGCTGCGCCGCCAGTTCGTCGGCGAGCGAGGCGGGTGACGGGGCGGCCAGCAGGCGATCCAGCCATTCTTCGGCCTGCGCCCAGCGGCTGGCCAGCGCCTTGGCCGGGGCGCCGTGCGCCGTGGCCAGCGACGCCAGTTCGGTCTGCAGGGCCGCACGCCGGGCCGTGGCATCGGTCGCCGACAGCCGCCCGGCGGCCACCTCGTCGGCCAGTCGCTCCAGCGACTCACACAGGGCGGCGCGCTCGTAGAGGGCCGCTCGCGCGGCCTCGCGCCGGGCCTCGCGTGCCGCCTGCAGACGCCCCTCGAAGGCCTCGCAGGCGCGCCGGAAGCGCGCCTCCACCCGGCCCATCTCGCGCCGCGGCAGCGACGCCAGCCCCTGCCACGCGGCCATCGCCTCCTCCGCCGCCTGGCGGGCCGGGGCGAAGTCCGCCTCGTCGACCGCCGCCGCCTCCTCGATCACGACGCACAGGGCCTCGTGCTCGTCCACGGCGGCCTGCACCGCCTGGGCATGGGCCGAGCGTTCGGCCTGGCGGCGGGCGAAGACCGCGTCGCAGGCCGTGTGAAAGGCGCGCCACAGCTGCCCCTCGTGGCTGGCGTGGCCGACCTGCTTCCATTGCGCCTGCAGGGCCTTGGTGCGTTCCAGCGCCGCGGGCAGATCCAGCGTGCCCGCTTCGAGCCGTGTCAGCAGTCCCTCGGCCTGGGCCACCAGGGCGGCCTTGGCGGCGTGGTTTTCCGCGTGATGGGCCTGGGCCAGACCGCGCAGGCGATCCATGACCCGATGAAAGCGGCGGCCGATGGCCTTTTGCTTGGCCCGCGGTACCTGGCCGAGGCGCCGCCACTCGGCATCGGCGGCCTTGATGATGCGCTCCAGGGCCGGCCAGTCGCGCGCCTCGGCGGGCTCGGCCGTCACCTTCTCCGCATAGGCCTCCAGTTCGCCGCAGACCGCCTCCTTGGCGGCCAAATGGGCCTCGCGCTGGCGATTCTCCTCGGCGAAGTGGGCCTCGCAGGGGGCATAGGCGCGGCCGCAGGCGCGGTCGAAACGCTGCCACAGGCCCCGCGGCACGCCACGTTGACCGTGGGTGATCTGCTTCCATTCCCGACGCGCCTCGCGCACGCGGGCGGCGCAGGCCGGGACGTCGAAATCGGAGCCTGCCTGCTCCGCCGCCTCGGCGAGGGTCTCCATGGACGTGCACAGGCGCTCCAGCAGGGGGGCACTGGCGAAGCGCTGCCAGTCGCCCATCTCGCGCAGGCGGGCCTGCGCCCGTTGCAGGCGCTTGAGCACGCCGCCCTGGTGCAGTGGCCGGCGCTGCCGGGCATCCAGGCCGTCGAGCAGCCGGCGCGCCTCCTCGGCGAGGGCGAAGGCGGGGGTGTAGGTCTCCTCGCGCAGGTGGGCCTCCAGGGTCTCGACCAAGGCCTGCAAGCGCGCCACCGCCTGTTCGGCACGCTGCGCGGCATCCTCGGCGCGCGCACGCAGGGTGGCCAGGCCCTGCGCCACGGTCTGTCGTTGCACGGCGTCCAGGCTGAGCTCCTGCAGTGCGGGCAGGGCCTGCCAGCGGGCCTCGAGATCGGCCAGGGCGGTGTCATCGACGCCCTCCGTGGCGAGCTGGGCCGATACCGCCGTGGCCAGCGCGCTCAGGGCCGCCCCCGCCTCGGCCAGATGCGGCTGTTCCTTCAGCGCGCGCTGCAGGGCGCTGCGCGCGGCGTCGTAGCGTTGGACCAGGGCGGGCTCGTCGAGCGGCGCCAGCTCGGCCCAGCTCTGCGCGCAGAGGGCCAGCACCTGGGCCACGGTGGCCGGCTCGTCCAGCCGGCCGGTATCGCGCACGCGCTCGCGCAGGGCCTCCAGTTCATCACACAGGGCCGACGCCTGTGCCTGCCGCGCGCGGTGTTCCTGCGCGGCGGCCTGGCGCGCGCGTTCGGCCTCCTGCCAGTCGGCATGGGCGCGCTCGAAGGCCTCTTGCAGCGCCGTCCATTGCGCCTGCAGCGGGCCGCCCTCGTCGCCCAGGGGCGTGAGATCGAGGGCCGACCATGCCGTGCGCAGGCCGTCCACCGTCTCGGCCACGCGGCCCCAGGCGGCATCGCGCTCGGCCGCCTGGTGCAGGCCCCGCTGGCGGGCCAACAGCCGGCGTGCCTCGTCGCGCCGCGCCGCCGGCAGTTGTTCGGCGGCGGCCAGGGCATCCAGCCGCGCCTGGACCCGTTTGTGCACCTGACGATCACGGCGGCGGGACTCGCGCGCCACCCGCTGCAGGGTCGAGGGCTGTTCGATGCGCTCGGCGGCGGCCAGGCGCAGGGCGGCATCGGCATCACTCAGGGCCACGTCGCCGAGCAGCCCCTGACGCTGGACCCGCGCCAGGGCCTGGTGGCGCAGCTCGGGCTCCACCGCCTCGCGCAGCAGGTGCTCGAACCAACGCGCCTCGTCCAGCGCCTCGACGAAGGCCCAGCGCTGCGCCACCGAGGCGGCCCCGGGCAGGCCACCGGCGAGCAACGCGGCCAGATGGCGCTCCACCACGGCACGTTCGTCCCCCGCCGTCGCCAGCAGCTCGGCCACCGCCTCCAGGTCACGCAGGCGGTGCAGGGCCTGGCGGCGGATGCCCGGGTCTGCGTCCGCCTGCGCCATCTGCAGGAAGACGGCCTGCTCGGTGTCGTCCAGGGCGGCCAGGGCCGTGCGCCGAACGGCCACCTTGGGGTGCTTCCACTTGGGATTGAAGAGGGGTGAGAGGACGCGCGATATCATGGGCCACCAGACTGACAGTCGTTGCCGGATCCCGCTGCGCGGGTCGCCGAAGGGGGCACAGTTTACCCCGAATCGGAGACGGGGTATTGACCGCCGGCGCTGGCCGCGGGATCCCTTGCCGGGTTGGTCGCGGGGGTGACGCCTTCGCGGCCCAAGGGTCCGCTCCCACGGGCTTGGCGGCGGGACGGTCTGCGGAGATATGCGGGGCTATCCCTGGGAGATCGGGGTCTCAGGCCTCGTCGTGGTGTTCCACCCGTTCGGGCAGATGCATCTCGAAGCGCGAGCCCTCGCCGGGGCGGCTGCTGGCGGTGATATCGCCGCCCATCAGGCGGCACAGGCTGCGGCTGATGGACAGGCCGAGGCCGGTGCCGCCGTATTCGGCGCTGATGGAGCTGTCCAGCTGGGTGAAGTGGTTGAACAGTAGCGCCTGTTGCTCGGCGTCCATACCGATGCCGGTGTCGCTGACGACGAAGTGGATCTGCGCCCTGCCCTCCACCCTGTGCCGCTCGATGCGCAATGCGATGTGGCCGTCGCGGGTGAACTTGGCGGCGTTGCTGAGCAGGTTGAGCAGGCACTGGCGCAGGCGCAGGCTGTCGGCGTGCATCTCGCTCACGGCCGGGTCGCAATGGTAGTCGAGGCGGTTGCCATTGGCTTGCAGCTGCGGCGTCACCGAGGCCAGGCAGGACTGCACCACCTCCGGCACGGAGAAGCTCTCCAGGTGCATCACCTGCTTACCCGCCTCGATCTTGGACAGGTCGAGCACGTCGCTGATGAGGGCCAGCAGGTGATTGCCGGCGCTGCGGATGCGCTCCAGGTCGTCGAACATCTCCCCCTTACCGCTCTCCGCCACCTCCTCCTGCAGCAGCTCGCTGTAGCCGATGATGGCGTTGAGGGGGGTGCGCAGTTCGTGGCTCATGTTGGCGAGGAAGGCGCTCTTGGCGTGACTGGCCTGCTCGGCGCGGTCGCGCATCACCTCCAGCTCGGCGGTGCGCGCCTGCACCAGTTCCTCCAGGTGGTCGCGGTGGCGTTGCAGTTCGGCGGCGGCGGCCTGTTCGGCACTGACGTCGCGCAGGCTGGTGACGAAGCTGCGCCGGCTGCCCTGGCGCATCTCGCTGATGGCGATCTCGGCGGGGAAGATGCTGCCGTCCTTGCGCTGGGCGGCGACGCTGCGCCGCTGCCCCAGCATGCGCGAGCAGTCGCCGCGCAGGTAGTTCTGCAACAGGCCGTTGTGCTCCTGCTCGTCCATGCCGGCCACCAGGCAGGCGATGTTCTCGCCCAGCAGCTCGCCGAGGCGGTAGCCGGTGAGCTGTTCCACCATGGGATTGAGCATCTCGATACGGCCCGCTTCGTCCACCACCAGCACGCCGTCGAGCATGTTGTCGAGCACGGTGCGCAGCCGCAGCTCGCTGGCGCGCAACTGGATCTCGGCATGACGCCGCTCGGTGATGTCGCGAAAGAAGATGGACAGGCCGTCGGGGTGGGCGTAGACCAGGGTCTCCACCCAGCGCTCGAGCGGCGCATAGAAGGCCTCGAAATGACGTGGCATCTCGGCATCGAAGTCGTCCAGCGTCTCGCCCGCGAAGATGGGCGCCAGGCCGGGCAGGCGCTGCGTCAGCTTGCGCCCGAGCATGCTCTCGCGCTGGCCGTCGAAGAGGGCCTCGGCGCGGGCGTTGAAATAGGTGATGTTCCAGTCCTCGTCCACCGCCACATAGGCATCGGTGGTGGATTCGAGGATGTGGCGCACCTGCGCATTGGTGCGCTGCAGGGCCTCCTCCGCCGCCTTGCGCTCGGTGATGTCGCGCAGAAAGGCCTTGATCATGGGCTCGCCGGCCATGGTGATGAGGTTGGCGTGCACGTCGACGAACAGACACTGGCCATCGGCCTGCTGTACACAGCCCTCGAAGAAGGTGGCGCCGTCGCGTTCGATGTCGCGCAGGGCCTGCAACTGGCGCCCGCCATCGACGAAGAAACCCTCGATACCCATCCCCGGAAGCTCGTCCAGACGGAGGCCGAACAGGGTCGCCGTGGGGGGATTCGCCTCGCGGATGCGCAGCTCGCGGTCGAGCACCACGATGGGGTTGGAGATCTGCTCGTTGAGCAGCCTGAAGCGCTCCTGCGCGCGCCGCTGTCGCTGGGCGCTGGTGTGTGCCTCCAGACTCTCTTCCAGGGCCCGCGCCACGGCCTCCACGGCCAGGCTGTCCGCCGCCGCGAAGGCCGCCTCGCCCTCGCCGCGGCCCACCATCAGGGCCCCGGTGGCGGCTCCACCGAGGTCGAGGGTGGCGGCGACGAACTGCCCCAGTCCCAGCTCTCCCTGAAACAGGGCCAGCTCCTCCGGCGCCTTGGCCGACAGGCTCAGCGTCGTGCCGCTGCCGCAGGAACCGAACAGACGCGGCAGCATGGCGCTGCGCGCGATGTCGAAGCGGTGATGCCCCAGGGGGACGAAGGGCGCGCCACTGTAGCCCAGCAGGGCGATCTGCGCGGCCCGCGCATCGTGCATGAAGAACAGCACCCGACCCTGGGGCAGACGCCCCTCCTCGCCATCCAGTAAGGGCTGCACCTCAGCGGCCAGCAGGGCAAAGAATTCCTCGGTGGTATGCCGGTTACGCATGTGGTGAAGACGTTCTCCGTGAAAAGGCGGGGCTGCCCTCGGCGCAGGGCTCGTGACAGGGCTCGTGACAAGCGTCCAGGTTGTCATCGACCGGGCCGCTGGGAGACTTGAGGGCGCGGCCTCAGTCCGTCGCCAGTGTCAGCAGATCGGTGACCCGGACGACCCCGTCCTCTAGCGTCCACTGCACGTCGTAGTCCCACAGGCGCATGCCGAAGTGCCGTCGGCTCGCCTTCTCGCCCTGCCAAGCGGGTCGCGGGTCGGCCGCCAGCACCTGGGTGACGAGCCGGCGCAGGCCCGGGTGCTGCCCCTCGGCCCGGGCGCAGGCCGCCTCCGCCCTGGCGCTGAAGACCACCGACAGGGCCGCCGCCGGGGCCGCCGGGGCATAGCCACTGCGGGCCTCGGGCAAGGCATCGGTATAGGGCAGGTAGGGCTTGACATCCAGCACCGGGGTGCCGTCCAGCAGATCCACCCCGCCGAGCCGCAGCCAGGGCCGGCCCGCGCGCTGCTCCACACCCTCCAGGGCGCACACGGAGAGGCCGATAGGATTGGGACGAAACGGCGCCCGGGTGGCGAACACGCCCATGCGTCGGCTTCCACCGAGGCGTGGCGGCCGTACCGTGGGCCGCCATTGCCCGCGCAGGGCCTGGTGGAAGACGAAGATCACCCAGACGTGGGAGAAGCCCTCCAGGCCACTCAGGGCCTCCGCCCTGTCGTAGGGTGGCAGCAGTTCCAGCAGCGCCTGCGCATCGGGCGCCAGGCCGGGCTGACGCGGGATGCCGAATTTCTCGCGGAAGCAGGAGTGGATGCGGCCGATGGGCTGACAGGAAAAGGGGGTATCGGGCTGCATCGAGGCTCCTTGCGGCGGCTGGCGTGAACGTGGGCTGGCTGTGACGGCCCTGGCCATTGTGGACAGGATCGAGGATAAGCTCTACCCATTCTTCAGGGGAGGTCACCGCCCGGCGAGCGGGACACACACCGCGGGCACAGGCCAGCCGTGCCCTGCCGCAATGAGATCCTGAATCCGCGGGTTACAGAATTTGATAGTCTGCTCGAGACAAGGGGACAACGAGACATGCGACGCTTCACACTGAAGAACCTGTTCCGCCGCAGCAGTGGCGCCGCGGCCATCAAGGAACGCCGACGCCATCCGCGGCCGGCCAACGGCTACGACACCACCATCCTGGTGGTGGACGACTCGCGCACCGTGATCGCCGCCTTCAAGAAGGTACTGAATCAGGCCGGCTTCCAGGTCATCTCCGCGCCCAACGGCGAGGACGGCGTACGCCTGGCCCGCTCGGCCCGGCCCGACCTGATCCTGATGGACGTGGTGATGCCCGGCATCAACGGCTACCAGGCCACCCGCCTGCTGCGCCAGGCGCAGGAGACGGCGCAGACCCCCATCATCATCGTCAGTGGCGAGGAGACGGCGACGGAACAATTCTGGGGGCGCAAGGTGGGGGCCAACGGCTTCCTCACCAAGCCCGTCGACCGCGGTGCCTTTTTCGCCCGCATCTTCGCCTGCCTGGGTGAAGAGGGGCTGCGACCCCGGAGCTGAGGCGGGCCTCGCCGGGGCCGCGTCAGGGCAGCAGTTCGGACTCGGTGGCCGGCGGCAG
>JANTGX010000063.1 GCA_024762755.1 Gammaproteobacteria bacterium | reverse complement strand
GCCAACGCATCGATCATGCCCCCATAGGGAAGCATAGCGGTTCATCGGCGTGCCCGCTGAATACGATAGATCATTTTATGCGACAGGGCTAACAGAAAGTCGCGGCCCGATCGCGGCGCGTCGGGCAATCCATAGCGGCGGCGCCTATAACATATTGCATTACTGTGCTATTGACGCCCGGCGATAACCCTGACAGGGTGACGGCTGCTGAGCGTCCATGCACCACGAATACCCCCGTTCGCTGTCTTCCCGTCTGGGCCGAGGGGTGATAGGCCCGAATGCGAGGAGTGCCGTCCACCATGCCAAGCCTGCTCAATGAGCCGTTCGTGCAGTCCGCCATCGCCCCCTACTCGGCGGCACTGATCGCCGCCTTTCTGTTGCAGCGGCGTGCTGTCGCCGGGCAGGGGCTGGCCGTGTCCGTGGGCCTGATCGCCGCAGTGCTGTTGCTCGTCGGCCCGCAATTGATGCCGCTGACCGCCACCCGCAAGCTCGTCTTGGTGTCCCTGCTGCTTCCCCTGCTGGTGGTGCCCTGTGTGAGGCGTCCTCGAGCGACTGCTGCGTTGATCGTGGGCGGTGGTCTTGCGGGTCTCTTCTGGCTACTGTGGCCGGTGCTCTCTCGGGGGTCGATGGGCGACGCCCTGGGCCTCGCCGCCATGCCGGTGCTGGGTATGTTGCTCTTCCTGATTCCGGCGGTCCCGTTGTCGGCACGACCGGCGCGCCTCGCCGGGGCAGGCCTGGTCACCGCCGCCGGCACGGGGGCCGCCTGTGTCCTGGGCGCCACGGCCCTCTATGGTCAATTGGCCTTCGCGGTCGCCGCCGCCCTTGCCGGGGTCGTCTCCCTTTGGCTATGGCGGCATAGCCTGCCCCCGCTGGCTGCCGCGCGGGTGATGGCCTGCGCCGTGATGGCGCCACTCGCCCTGCTGGCGGCGGCAGCGACGGTCTATGCCAGCCTGCCCACCCTCTCGCTACTGGCCCTCGGTCTGGTGCCGTGGTCCGCTCTTTTGCCCTTCTGGGGCGCGCGGTCACCGCTCTGGCAAGGCCTGTCCGCCTTTGGCCTCGGTCTCATTCCGGCGGGTTTTGCCGCCGCATGGGCGTGGCAGGTGGGCGGCAGTCCCCTGTACTGAAGATTTTTACCCCAATCCATACTCCAAGGAGCGATATCATGACGATTCAAGCCCTCTTCCGCCAAATGACCAAGGGTCTCACCGTGCTGGGCCTCGCAGCCCTCCCGCTGACGGCCTCTGCCGACAATTTCCGTATCGACCCCAACCATACCTATCCCAACTTCAAGATCAGCCATCTCGGCTTCTCCACCCTGCATGGGCGTTTCGGCAAGACCTCCGGCAGCCTGAGCATGGACCGGGAGAAGGGTAGCGGTTCCGTGGTGGTGGTCATCGAGACGGCCTCCATCGATACGGGCATGAAGAAACGCGACGACCATTTGCGTTCACCCGACTTCTTCAACGCCACGGAATTCCCAGAGATCTCGTTCAATTCCACCAAGGTGAGCTTTCACGGTGAGGGGGCGACGGTGCAGGGCAATCTGACCATGAAGGGCGTTACCAAGCCGGTGACCCTGGAAGTGGAGCGCATTCATTGTGGCACCCATCCCTTCAATAAAAAGTACGTTTGCGGTTTTGACGCCACCGCCCAGTTCAAGCGCTCTGACTTCGGCATCAATTATGGCCTGCCCGCCATTGGCGACGAGGTCGCCCTGGAGATCGAGGTGGAGGCCTTCAAGGAATAGCCGGGAGCAGGCATACTAGAGGGCCGCCAAAGGGCGGCCCTATCCCGTTTCCTCCGAGGGAGTCATCGTCCCATGCCTGTCAGTTCATCGGTGTCGCCAGATGGCAAAGAAGTCACTGTGCATGTCAGCGGCCGCTTCGATTTCGCCGCGCAAAACGAATTTCGTGATGCCTACCATGGTGTCAAAGCAGAGGACGGCGTGCGTTTCGTGGTCGATCTCAGCCGCGCCAGTTACATGGACAGCTCGGCCCTGGGCATGCTTCTGATGATGCGTGAGTACCTCGGCGGCGACAGCGCCGACATCACCCTGAGTCACTGTTCCGAGGAGATCACCAATATCCTCAACGTGGCCAATTTCCAGAGTCTGTTCAAGATCGCCTGACCATCTGCCGCTCTCGAGCCCCATGAGCACACCCACTCTCACCGTCCTGGTGGCCGATGACGATACCACCAATCGCCTGCTGCTAGAGGCCATCCTGGAGCAGGAAGGCTATGGCGTCATCCACGCCGAAGACGGCCGTGAGGCGGTGGAGGCCTTCGCCCAGTACCATCCCGATCTGGTGCTCATGGACGTCCGCATGCCGGAGATGGACGGCTATGAGGCGACGCGCCAGATCAAGGCCCTGAGTGGTGATACGTTCGTCCCGGTGATCTTCCTCACCGCCAACTCCGACCTCGAGAGCATGGTGCGGAGCATCGATTCTGGTGGCGACGACTTCCTTCCCAAGCCCTACAACCGTATCCAACTGCAGACGCGGATCAACGCCCTCATGCGCATCCGTGAGCTCTACAACACCGTGCACAGTCAGCGCGATGAACTGCGCCAACATCAAAAGCGCCTGGAACGGGAGCGGCAGCTGGCGAAGCGCCTGTTCAACAACATCGTCCATACCGACGTCCTCGATCGCCCCAACATCCGCTACCGCCTGTCACCCATGTCGCTGTTTTCCGGCGATATCCTGCTCGCCGCGGCCAAACCCTCCGGCGGTCTGCACCTCCTGCTCGGTGACTTTACCGGGCATGGTCTGGCGGCGGCCACCGGGGCCCTACCGGTGTCCAGCATCTTCTACGGGATGACGGCCAAGGGATACGCCATCGCCGAGATCGTCGCCGAGATCAATGCCCGGCTGCTGACCATCCTGCCGGTGGACATGTTCCTCGCCGCTTGCGTGGTGGATCTGGATGCCAGCAGCCAGACCCTCTCGGTCTGGAATGGCGGCATGCCTCCCTTTCTGATCTACGATGCCGAACGACGTCAGGTGCGTCAGCGTGTCGCCTCCACCCACTTGCCGCTGGGGATCGTCGCCGACGAGAAGTTCGAGAGCCGCGTGGAGATGGCGACCCTGCGGAGCGGTGACCGCCTCTTTTTCTGCTCCGACGGTGTATTGGAGACCCCGGGTCCACAGGGCGAGCGATTCGGCAACGCGCGCTTCGACGCCCTGTTCGCCGAAGAACTCCCGGCCGAGGACCTGTTCGACGAACTCTTGCACCGCCTGCAGACCTTTCAGGCCGACACGCGGCAACTGGACGACGTCACCCTGGTCGAGGTGGTCTACGACCAGCAGCTGTTGGAGCTGGGTGATGCGACGCTGGCGGCGGAGGGCGGGCGGGGCGGACGCGCCGATATCCCGCCGACCAGCTGGGCGCTCGATTTCGTTCTCGAGGCCGACATGCTGCGACACGTCGACCCCCTGCCGCCGCTGATCCAGACCCTGGTCGATCTACAGGGATTTCGCGGGCGTCGCCAGCAGCTCTACACGATCTTCTCAGAGCTCTATTCCAATGCGCTGGAACACGGCCTGTTGGGCCTGGACTCCAGCCTCAAGGATCAACCCAATGGCTTTGCCCGCTACTATCAGCAACGGGACCAGCGCCTGTCGGCCTTGGCCGAGGGAGAGATTCGCATCCACCTGCGTCATCGGCCGGAGGCTGGCGGCGGCTGTCTGCAGATCCGCGTCGAGGACACGGGCAGTGGCTTCGACACCGAGCGGGTGTTGCCGTCGCTGAGCGACAATCTGGGCAAGGCGGGACGAGGTATCCAGCTGCTGCGCTCGCTCTGTGAGCAGGTGCACTTCACCGACAACGGCAACGGCGTCGAGGTTCATTACCGTTGGGGTTGAGGCGCTTATCCCCTACGGCCAGTATCCCGGTCCGCCTCGCTGCACTATCCTCCTTGGCCCCGGACCATGGTGACCGACGCCCCCAAGGGGCGTTTACGCGCAGTCCCGAGTCGCCACAAACTGTATCGATAATAAGGAGATGGCAGTGAAACTGAAGGTCGTCATCGAAGATCAAACGTATACCATCCGCATCCCGACCCCGGTGCTGGAGGAGGGCGAGGAGTTCTTCCAACGCATGGAAAAGGACATGCAGGCCGGTTGGCAGATGGGGCGAGAGTGGGTGGAGGCCCCGGATAACGTGCAACGCTGCCAGATCGCCGCCGATCGCCTGGCCGATGCCGTGAGCCTGGAAAACGAGACCCTGGCATCGCTTCTCGCCGGCTATATCGTGAGCCGGATGCCCAACGTCAAAGAGGTCTACATCGCCACCGATGGTGAGCCCATGGAGACGGATTTTCGCTGATCTCTACTCGCCCCTGGGCATAACCACATCGCATGCAGCGGGTGTCAGGGCGAGGCCCTAAGGCTTTACAATATTAGCCATCACTAATACACTGGCCGGATATTTCCGGGGTGATTGCTATGTTTTCACGCATCAAAGAGATCGACGCCGCCGAACTCAACCGTTGGCTGGAAGAGGAGGGCGGTCAATTCCGTATCATCGACGTGCGCGAGATGCCGGAGATCGCCGGCGGCACCATCGCCGACGCCGTACCCATCCCGCTCGCCACCCTGCCGGTGCGGCTCAATGAGCTCGACCGAGACGAGAAACTGGTCTTCATCTGCCGCAGCGGCGCGCGTTCAGCGCAGGCCTGCCACTTCCTCAAGCAATACGGCTTCGACGACATCTACAATCTGCGCGGCGGCATCATCGCCTGGGCGCATCAGTCTCTGCCCATCGCCTTGCCCGGCTGACACGGCGTGTTTTGACTTGTATCGTCAAGGCGGCTAAGGTGCGCTTCGTTTTGCCGAATACCGAACACCGCGGGGCGCTGTATCGATACAGCGCCCCGTTTCGTAGTGGCCCACGTGATCTCTCGTAGCGATCACCACTGGAGAAGAACATCATGCCCAGCATCACCCTCCCCGACGGCTCCCAGCGCCGATTCGAACAGCCCGTCACCGTGCAAGAGGTCGCCGCCGATATCGGTCCCGGCCTGGCCAAGGCCGCCCTGGCCGGACGGGTGAACGGCAAGCTGGTGGACACCTCTCATCGCATCGATGAAGACGCCGAGTTGGCGCTGATCACCGATCGCGACGACGAGGGTCTGGAGATCGTTCGCCACTCCGCCGCCCACTTGCTGGCGCAGGCCGTCAAGCAGCTCTTTCCCGAGGCCCAGGTCACCATCGGCCCGGTGATCGAGAATGGCTTCTACTACGACTTCGCCTACGAAAAGGGCTTCAGCCCCGAGGACATGGCGGCCATCGAAAAGCGCATGCAGGCCTTGGCCAAAGAGGACATCCCGGTGGAGCGCAGCGAGATGCCGCGCGAAGAGGCCATCGCCTTCTTCCGCGACATGGGCGAGGAATACAAGGCCCGCATCATCGAGGACATCCCGCACGGCGAGACCCTGTCCCTCTACCGCCAGGGGGACTTCATCGATCTCTGCCGTGGTCCGCATGTGCCATCCACGGGCAAGATCAAGGCCTTCAAACTGATGAAGCTGGCCGGTGCCTACTGGCGTGGCGATTCCAACAACGAGATGTTGCAGCGTATCTATGGCACGGCCTGGACCAGCAAGAAGGATCTCAAGGAATATCTGCATCGCCTGGAAGAGGCGGAGAAGCGCGACCATCGCCGTCTCGGCCGGCAACTCGACCTGTTCCATACCCAGGAAGAGGCCCCGGGCATGGTCTTCTGGCACAACCACGGCTGGGCCATCTATCAGGAAGTGGAGCAGTACATTCGCCACGTCTTGCGGCAAAACGACTATGAAGAGGTCAATACACCGAAAGTGGTGGACCGATCCCTGTGGGAGAAATCCGGCCACTGGGAGAAGTTCCGCGACGACATGTTCACCACCGAGTCGGAGAAACACGTCTTCGCCATCAAACCCATGAACTGCCCCTGCCATGTGCAGATCTTCAATCAGGGCCTGAAGAGCTATCGTGATCTGCCGCTGCGCATGGCAGAGTTCGGCTCCTGCCACCGCAACGAGCCTTCCGGCACCCTGCATGGTCTGATGCGGGTGCGCAGCTTTACACAAGACGACGCGCACATCTTCTGCACCGAGGCACAGATCCAGTCAGAGGTCTCGCAGTTCATCGACCTGCTGTTTCAGGTCTACGGCGACTTCGGCTTCGATGAGGTGATCATCAAGCTGTCGACTCGTCCCGAACAACGCGTGGGCAGCGACGAGGTCTGGGACAAGGCCGAGCATGCCTTGGAACAGGCCCTCAACGACAAGGGCCTCGACTGGGATCTGCAGCCGGGAGAGGGCGCCTTCTATGGTCCCAAGATCGAATTTTCCCTCAAGGACTGTCTCGGACGCGTCTGGCAATGCGGCACCATTCAGGTGGATTTCTCCATGCCCGGCCGTCTCGATGCGCATTATATTGCCGAGGATGGCAGCAAACAGGTGCCAGTCATGTTGCACCGCGCCATCCTCGGCTCGTTGGAGCGCTTCATCGGCATCCTCATCGAAGAATTCGCCGGCGCCTTCCCGGCCTGGCTCGCCCCGGTGCAGGCGGTCGTCATGCCGATCACGGACAAACAGGCCGATTATGTGCGTGAGATCGAAAAATCCTTGCGGGATCAGGACTTCAGGGCCATATCGGACTTGAGAAATGAGAAGATCGGCTTTAAAATCCGCGAGCACACTTTACAGAAGATCCCTTACCAGCTGATTGTCGGCGATAAGGAACTGGAAAACCGTACCGTGGCCGTGCGCACGCGTAGCGGGAAAGACCTCGGCAACATGAGCCTGGAACGGTTCGCCGAGGGCCTCTCCGGCGAGATCGCGAGTCGCGGCCGCCGTGTTTTGGAGGATTGAAGCATCGCACAAGAAAAGAAGGTGCGCCTGAACGACGATATCACGGCGCCAAAAGTCCGACTCATAGGCGCAGATGGCGAACAAGCCGGCATCGTTTCACTGGCCGAGGCCAAACAGGCCGCGGCCGATGCCGGTTTGGACCTGGTTGAGATCGTACCCAACGCAGATCCGCCGGTCTGCCGCGTCATGGACTATGGCAAGTTTCTCTTCGAAGAAAACAAGAAGCGCCATGCGGCGAAGAAGAAACAGAAACAGGTTCAGGTCAAGGAAGTCAAATTTCGTCCAGGAACGGACATTGGAGATTATCAGGTCAAACTACGCAACCTGATACGTTTCCTGAAAAACGGTGACCGGGTCAAGGTGACCCTGCGTTTCCGTGGGCGCGAGATGGCCCATCAAGAACTCGGCCTGCAGCTGTTGCAGCGGGTGGAGGAAGACCTGAAGGAATACGGCACTGTTGAGCAGCGCCCGAGGATGGAAGGTCGATTGATGGTCATGGTCGTCGCACCCAAAAAGACTTAGCCACGCTACTGTCGCTCCGGCTTTTGGCCGCTGAGAGCGCCAGTCACAAACGCGTGATCACAATCGAGGGTGGCCAGAGTGCCGCCAAAATGCGGAGTTTTATCATGCCTAAAATCAAAACCAATCGTGGTGCGGCGAAGCGTTTCAAGCGCACCGCCTCGGGTGGCTTCAAATGCAACCACTCGCATCGTCGCCATATCCTTACCAAAAAGAGCACCAAGCGTAAGCGTCATCTGCGCGCTCCCAAGATGGTCCATCAGTCGGACATTCGCATGGTCGTTCGCATGCTGCCCTATAGCTGATCGGACTGTTTCGCTCATTCAATTCATAAGTCAAAGGTAAGGAATCATGGCAAGAGTCAAACGCGGCGTTCAGGCGCGCGCCAAACACAAGAAGGTTATCGCCAAAGCCAAAGGCTATAGCGGTCGCCGCAAAAACGTCTACCGAGTTGCCGTACAGGCCGTCACCAAAGCCGGACAGTATGCCTATCGGGATCGTCGTCAACGCAAGCGCCAGTTTCGCGCCCTGTGGATCGCCCGTATCAATGCTGGGGCACGCGAGTGTGGCCTGTCTTACAGCCGCATGATCAATGGGCTGAAAAACGCCGCCATCGAGATCGATCGTAAGGTGCTGGCCGATATGGCCGTGCACGACAAAGCCGCCTTCGCGCAGTTGGCAGAAAAGGCCAAGTCGGCACTCGCCAGCTGAGCGTGAATCTGGCCCGCGACACGGGACAGACATCGGTAAGTTGATGTGCGTTAAGCAGAAAGGGGAAAGGCCTATAACCTTTCCCCTTTTCTCGTTCAGCCGTTCGTATTGCTTGCGACGGCAGACGTCAGTTGGGGGATGAGGTGTCACAGGATCTACAACAGCAATTAGAGGGCTTGATGTCGCAGGCCAGAGAGTCCATCGGGCAGGCCGATGATCTGTCCTCGCTCGACCAAGTGCGAGTGCGCTTTCTCGGCAAGAAGGGCGAGATCACCGCTTTGATGCAGTCGCTGGGCAAGCTACCCGCGGAGCAACGTCGCGCATCGGGTCAGTTGATCAACAATGCCAAACAGGCGCTGCAGCAATTGATCGAGGCACGGCGTGAAGTCCTGCAGCAGGCCGCCCTCGCAGCACGGCTCGCCGCGGAAGCCGTGGACGTCACCCTGCCAGGCCGCGGCCAGGAGGTGGGTGGACTCCATCCTGTCTCTCGCACCTTGCAGCGCATCGAAGGCCTCTTTTCGCAGTTGGGCTTCGAGGTGGCAGAAGGGCCGGAGATCGAGGACGACTATCACAACTTCGAAGCGCTCAATATCCCCGAGTGGCATCCCGCCCGCGCCATGCACGACACCTTCTACATCGATGAACATACGGTGCTACGCACACACACCTCCCCGGTGCAGATCCGCGTCATGGAGGAGCGGCAACCGCCGCTGCGCGTCATCGCCCCGGGCCGGGTCTACCGCTGTGACTCCGATTTGACGCACACGCCCATGTTTCATCAGGTCGAGGGCCTGCTGGTGGACGAGCACGTCACCTTTGCGGATCTCAAGGGTCTGCTCGACGAGTTTCTGCGCAATTTCTTCGAGCAGGATCTCGCGGTGCGTTTTCGCCCCTCCTACTTTCCTTTTACCGAGCCTTCTGCCGAGGCGGATATCCAGTGCGTGATGTGTGGCGGTGAAGGTTGCCGGGTATGCAGTCATACCGGATGGCTGGAGGTCTTGGGCTGCGGCATGGTGCATCCGCGCGTCTTCGAGCATGTCAAAGTAGATACCGAAAAATTCACAGGCTTTGCCTTCGGCATGGGGGTCGAACGCCTCGCCATGCTGCGCTACGGCGTCAACGACCTGCGCCTGTTCTTTGAAAACGATTTGCGCTTTTTGCGCCAGTTCCGTTAGGACGACTCGATCATGAAGTTCAGTGAACAATGGCTACGCCAATGGGTCAATCCCCCGCTAGATACGGCTGCACTCGCTCACATGCTCACCATGGCGGGTCTCGAGGTGGAGGCCATAGAGCCCGTCGCGGGTGAATTCAGTCACGTCGTCGTCGGCCAGGTCCTGTCGGTGACGGCCCATCCCGATGCTGACAAACTGCGTGTCTGCCAAGTGGACGTGGGCGCGGGGGAGCCGGTGCAGATCGTCTGCGGTGCGCCCAATGTCCGTGAAGGGATGAAGGCGCCTGTGGCCTTGGTCGGTGCACGCTTGCCTGGTGGCATGAAGATCAAAAAGGCCAAACTGCGTGGTGTGGCTTCCGCGGGCATGTTGTGTTCCGCCAGTGAGCTGGGCTTGGCCGAGAGCAGTGAGGGCCT
>JANTGX010000062.1 GCA_024762755.1 Gammaproteobacteria bacterium | reverse complement strand
CAGATAGGTGGGGCACTTGTGGCTCGTATCACCGATAAAGATCTGCTCGCTCCAAGGGCGATGCTTGTTGTCATCGTCCTTGAACTTGCGAAAAGTCACCTCTTTGTTCACTTCATTTGCCGGAGTTGCCATGGTGTCGTTCTCCTAATCTGCGGATGCGTCTGGTTATTTCGGGATTAATCGTTACTGCCGAGCTGTATGGCGTCACCCACCACTTCGTGCAGGCTGGTGATCATGCTCATCGGGTATTCGTAGTAGGGCAGTGTCTTGGCGAACTGAGTCTTGCAGATCGCGCAGATGGCGACCAGCGTATTCACCTCGTATTCGTCGACCACCTGCTTCAAGGCCTGCATGCGAGGCATGGCACCCTTTACCCGGAGTTCCATCAGGTCGTCGGTGAGCAGGCCACCGCCACCGCCACAACAAAAAGTCTTTTCGTGGATGGTGTCGGGCGGCATGTCATAGAAATTGTTGGCACAGGCTTTGAGCACTTCCCGGGGCAGGATGAATTGGCCACCCGGCATGTTGCCCATGCGTGACGCGCGCGCCACATTGCAGGAGTCGTGGAAGGTGATGCGTCGATGATCGTTGGCCTCTTTGTCCAGCTTGAGGACGCCGCGTTGGATCAAGTCGTAGGTGTATTCGACGATATGCATGGGCGCCGGATACTTGGGGTCGAGAAAATCGAAGGGACCCACCAAGGTGTTCCAGAAGCTATAGGCCACACGCCAGGCGTGGCCACACTCGCCAACGATGATGCGTTTGACACCGAGTTCCTCGGCGGCATCACGGATGCGCTGCGCGGTCTTCTTGAGGTTGGCGCCACTGCCGATGAACATGGAGAAATTGGCTGCCTCCGAGGCATAAGAGCTCAGCGTCCAACTCGCGCCTGCCTGATGGAAGACCTTGGCATAGCCGATGAGGCCGTCGATGTGCGGCTCGGCGAAGAAGTCGGCCGATGGCGTGATGAGCAGTATATCGGCGCCCTTTTCGTCCAAGGGGAAGCGGATCGGTATGCCGGTATCTTCTTCCACATCTTCTTCAAGGCCTTCGAGGGTATCCTTCAGTGCCGGCTCGGGCAGGCCGAGGTTGTTACCGACCACATGCACCTTGCCGAGAATCTCGTTGCAGTATTTCTGGCCAACGCCGATGGAGTCCATGACTTCACGCGCAGCCATGGATATTTCGGCAGTATCGATGCCGTAGGGGCAGAACACCGAGCAGCGGCGGCACTGTGAACACTGGTGGAAATAGTTGTACCAGTCATCGAGGACTTCTTTGTCGAAGTCTTTGGCGCCGACCAGTTTGGGAAAGTACTTGCCGGCAAAGGTGTAGTAGCGGCGGTATACGCTGCGCAGCAGATCCTGGCGGGCGACGGGCATGTTCTTCGGATCGGCGGTGCCGAGGAAATAGTGGCATTTATCGGTGCAGGCGCCGCATTTGACGCAGGTATCGAGAAATACACGCAGGGCCTTGGAACCTTCGACGAGTTCGCCTAGGCGTTTGACGCCAGCTTCCTGCCAGTTGTCCACCAGTTCGCCTGGATATCCGATACTTTCGTTGTGTTCGGGTTTCGCCATGAAGGGGCGGCTGTGTGCCATCGCCCCCGGCTCTATGTGCGGTATGTCCGGGACTTCCTGGTAGGGCTTCAGTTCCGGTGTATCGAATGTCGGCTTTGCCACGTCGGTAGTCCTCGTTGTTATTCTGCAGTCCAGCCCGCGGTGTGACGAACCTCACGCGGATTGTCCACTTGGACGCGAGTGGGGGAGAAGAACAGCCCCGGTGCATGCAACAGTTTGCTTATGGGAAAGACGATCATCAGCGCAATGACCAGGCTGAAGTGGAGAAGCACGAAGCCATCGGCGGGCAGGGGCTGGAGGTCGAAGTACATGAGCCCCATGACATAAGCCTTGATATCGACGATGTCCGTATGGGAGAGGTATTTGATGGACAGCCCACTGAGGGCAATGGCCATGAGCAAGGCCAGGATCAGATGATCTGAGAGATTGGTGATGTAGCGCACACGGTCGACCAGGAAACGGCGTGCCCAGAGCCCGGCCAGTCCAGCGATCATGGCGAAGGCAGCATACTTGCCGAAGGGCTGAATCAAAGTCACCCAACCCCAGACGGGCTCGGTGAAATAGCGTAGATGGCGGGCGAGAACCAGTGCCAGGGCGACATGGAACATCCAGCCGAACAGCCAAATCCATTTATTGGAGAAGAAAAGGCTGCGAAAGACGGTGACTTCTTTGGTCATACGCCAGACCACACCGGCCTTGGTGATGGGGGCGGGAGTGGTAGGTATCTTCAGCGGCGCAGGTGTGCGCGCATAGATCGCGATTTTGCGTGCCAAGCCGACGAGGAGAAAGAGCGTCGCGGCATAGAAAAAAATGGCGTAAACCACTGAAAGTGTCATGAGTAAACCTTACGGGTCAAAGGTTTGTCCGATCAATCGGGCCGGTGCCTATCACCGGCCCAATCAATGTTTTGCCCGCCGGTGAGGCAGGCGGCGTCAACTCAGACGCAGCCGGTGGGCTTGGGCAGACCGGCGATTTTGCACGCCTGTTTCGCCGGCCCGTAAGGGAACAGCTCGTAGAGGTACTTGCTGTTGCCCTTGTCTTTGCCGAGTTTTTTACCGATAGCCTTGGTCAGCACGCGCACGGCCGGAGCAATCTGGTACTCGTCGTAGTATTCACGCAGGAAGTTGACGACTTCCCAGTGGTTGTCGGTCATCTCCAGGCCCTCGGCCTCGGCGATGGCCTTGGCGATATCCATATCCCATTCGTCACGGTTCTCGAGGTATCCCTCTTCGTCCACTGCGACGGTCTTTCCACCTACATTCAGTTCGCCCATTTTGGTCTCTCCTGTGTAAAAAGGTTGGTGCCTGGCCTGAAAGATCAGAGCCAGGACTGAGATTTGTCGTATTCGGCCACGAGATCGACGAAGCCATTGTAGTCGACGACTTCGACACCATCGATCAGGCGATCCTGGTCGATTCCACGAGCCTTGAGGTCCGCAGAGAGGGCGAAGAACTTGAGATCCTTTGCCGCCGCCTCGACCGTGCCAGACTTTTGTGTGCCTTTCATCGCGCCATAGATGCCATCTTCGATGAGCAGCACGGCGCTCCCCTTGACGGCATGTTGAAGACAGGAATCCAGGCTGTTTCGCTCAAAGGGCGATTTGTTGACGATATGTAACATCTTGTTCTCCCCTCAGAAGCTCAGGACGATGTCTTGAGCTTCCATGATCTCAGCGAGTTCTGCCGCAGTGACGACGCGAATGGAGTCTTTCTCTGCCCAATCGTCGTCTTCGTCCTCATAGGTGAGGTGTTGCAGGTCGTCGATGGTCAATCCACGCGCCTCGAGGGACTCTTTTTCGACGTAGATCTTGTTGACGTCATAGTCGCCAAGGGCCTTATAGGTGGGCGAGAAGTTCTTCACGCCGAGCTCTTCGGTATTTTGGTCTTTGACCAATTCGAAGACCCCATCGTCGAGAAAGGCGAGGGATACGTCCTGTTCGAAGGCCGCACCGATCAAGACCACTTCGAGAGACTCCAGGGCATAGATGGTGCCGTAGGGAGCCTTGCGGTTGACGTATAAGAAGCGTTTTGCATCAGACATGTTTTTCAGGTCTCCCTAATCGCCAAAGGTGACGAGGCGATCTGCCTCGATGCCGGCCTCGATCAACTGGCCCAGGCCAGAGATGCGAAACCCTTCGGCGATATTGTCTGCATCTTTACCATTGCGCTTGGCTTCGTCTGCATCGGCAATACCGCGCCGTTGTGCCGCGGCGACGCAGAGCACGAGGTCGAGATCGTGCTCCTTGGCCAGCGCCGTCCAACGGGCCGTGATATTACGATCGTCCTGCGGCGGTGAGGCCAGGCGCGTACCGTTGTTGACGCCATCGTGGTAGAAGAAGACACGAAAGATCTCGTGTCCCTTGTCCAGGGCTGCCTTGGTGAAATTGTAGGCCGTGTCGGCTGCCTCATGGGTATAAGGGCCTTCACTGACCAAGACGGAAAACTTCATAAGGACTCCTCCGTCTCAGAAACGAATGTGTGCCGAGGCATTGAGGGCATGACGGCCACCGCGCCAGTTCTCGACATGGAACTTGGTGAAGGGTAGTTCCGTCAGCTCGAAGAAACGCGGCCAACCGATACGCTCGACCCAGTCACCGATGCGTTCCCAATCCTTGGCGTCGTCTTTGTAGACGGAGAGGATCTTTTTGACCATCTCGGAAACCTCGGGCCAACGCGGCGGGTTGTTCGGTACACCGGCCGCAACCAGTTTGTGGAACATGGGCTTGCTGCGGGCGTTGGAGTGCTTGCCACCGATCCAGATGGCCAGCTTGGAGTGGTCGGGGTCGTTGATCTGCATGGGTGGGCAGGGCGGGAAACAGGCGCCGCAGCAGATGCATTTCTTCTCGTCGACTTCCAGTGAGGGCTTGCCATTGACCATGGCCGGGCGAATGGCGGCAACCGGGCAACGGGCCACGACGGAGGGGCGTTCGCAGACGTTGGCCACCAGGTCGTGGTTGATCTTCGGCGGCTTGGTGTGCTGGACGTTTATGGCGATGTCACCCTGGCCGCCGCAGTTGATCTGGCAGCAGGAGGTAGTGATATGCACGCGGTTGGGCATCTGCTCGGTGGTGAACTCGTCGTGCAGTTCGTCCATCAGCGCCTTGACCACGCCGGAGGCGTCGGTGCCGGGGATGTCGCAGTGCAGCCAACCCTGGGTGTGCGAGATCATGGTCACGGAAGGGCCGGTGCCACCCACGGGATAGCCGGCGTCCTCGAAGGCCTGGATCAGCGGCTCGACCTTGGCCTCGTCGGTGACCGTGACCTCCATGTTGGAGCGAATGGTGAAGCGCACGTAGCCATCGGCATACTTGTCGATGATGTCGCACAGCAGGTTGATCTCGTACGGGCCGAGCTGGCGCTGAGTGCCGACGCGAACCGTCCATACCTCGTCTCCGCTCTTGGCGACGTGATGCAGGACGCCGGGGCGCGGACGCTCGTGGTACTTCCAATTGCCGAAGTTCTTGATGTAGGTCGGGTGCATGTACTGGAAGGGATCGGGCACACCACTTTCAATGGGGAAGCGCGGTTGATCGCTCATCAGGTTAACCTCCAATAATCGTCTGTAAATTTATTGTCTGTCTCAAGCTGGAACCCTGCCCGCCAAAGGGCGGAGGGCAGGGTCTCTCGCCGTGTGGTTAACCCGCCGCCTGGCGCTCTTTCCACTTTTCGGCTTCTTCGTCCCACTTGTCCATGCGGATGTAGCTGCTCTGGCGACTCTCGCTGATCATGTGCGGATCCACTTCGAGGTCGATGCCCTCGAGGAAGTTGACCAGACCGATGCGGTCGATGGTCTCGCCGACGCGCTCGTGCTCCAACGCATTCTCGGCCCAGAAATCGATGATCTCTTCGGCGAGTTCCACAATGCGCTCGTAGTCTTCTTCGGTCTCGAGTTTCATGAAGGGCACGATGACGGTGCCCATCAGGTCACCGATCTTCAGGGTGCGCTTGCCGCCGAGGAGGATGGTGACGCCTTTGTCGTTACCCGGGGAAAGGGCCTTGGTCATGACGTTGATGCAGTGCATGCAGCGTACGCAGTTGCGGTTGTCGACGTTCAAGGTGTCGTCGTCGTTCAGGCTCAGGGCGTTGGTGGGGCAGAGGTTGACGACGTTCTCGACCACGTAGTCACGGCCCTTGTCGGCGACGAACTTCTTCACTTCTTCCTGATCGACGTTCATGTCGTCGCGCCAGGTGCCGATGACGGCGAAGTCGGAGCGCTGAATGGAGTTCATGCAGTCGTTGGGGCAGCCGGAGACCTTGAACTTGAACTTGTAGGGCAGGGCCGGACGGTGCATGTCGTCGAGGAAGTTGTTCACCAGCAGGCGGTGGATCTTCTGCTCGTTGGCGCAGGACTGCTCGCAGCGGGCGGCACCAACACAGGACATACCGGTGCGCACGCAGGGGCCGGCGCCACCGAGATCCCAGCCGTAGCCATTGATTTCGTCGAAGAAATCCTGGGTCTTCTCTGTGGTGGTGCCGATGAACATGATGTTGCCGGTCTGACCATGGAAGGCGATGAGGCCGGAGCCGTACTTGTCCCAGGAGTTGGACAGCTGACGCAGCATATCGGTGGAGTAGTGGTTGCCGGCCGGCGGCTGTACACGCACGGTGTGGAATTCTTTGGACTCGGGAAACAAGGGCTTGCCGTCTTCGTCCGCGAGCTCGGTGAAGCGCGGGATGATGCCGCCGCCATAACCGAAGACAGAGACGGTACCGCCCTTCCAATAACCTAGGCGGGTCTCATAGGAATGCTCCAGCTGACCCAGCAGGTCCACCATCATGTCGTTTTCCATGGCGAGACGCTTCAAGCCGATGACGAAGCTCGGCCAGGGGCCGTCCTCTAGCTGATCCAGCATGGGCGTCTTATGGAAGGGTTTGGTGGAGTGCTTCTCCTTGGGGAGGTAGGTGCTGTGCTTCTCGGGGTTCTTGGGGGTTTGCTCGGCCATTGCCCGTTTCTCCTAGTTAAGAAATCGTGTGAATTCTGTACGGCCAACGTCTTGCTGCCAGCGCGTCTTGCCGTCGGTCCTGCCTCGTGATGGAGGCCTTACATTCGGTCAGCCTTTTGACTTGACGAAGTCTATGGCACGGGGCCATCGGTGCAACCGGTCAAAGGGGAGGGGTCTTGCAGTCCTGGCTATCCCTTTGGTGATATTGCCGCCATGTCGTTCAGGGCTGACAGAATCCTCTACTTGATTAAGGGTTTAGGTGCTCCTATATCCCTCATGTGATGTTGTCCATTCGATCGGGTTTGCTATGGTGATGCGCCGTAACCGCGTCTCGAAGGACCCTGCTCGAGCTTCCCTTCGGCGTCATCAAAGGGCGACTGTGCCGCTCTGGATCCTTGCTGAGCGCAGGGAAGTATAGGCCGTTTATCAGCGAGAAACAGCAAATGTCTCACACTCTGCAAATGTCGCAGAATCCTTATGATTTGGATGACCATCAGGCCTATGCCGCCTGGCGTGAGCGCAAGCTGGCAACGTACCCGCGCTCTGCCGATGAACTGGTGGTTCGGGTAAAAGATCCCCGGGCACTCAGCCCCAGCGAGCGAGACGCCATCCTACGGGCCTGCCAGCGGGCAAACATGGCCATCTACGACTTGCAGTATCCTTGCGATCTTTCAGGACATGAGCTGGTCGCTACGCTCGGGGCGCAATTCGGTCTGCGCGATCTGGACTGCAACCTCTATTCCGACGAGGCCTGTATCTCGGCCCTGCAGGTCTCGTCCGAGCGGCGCAAGCACGAATACATCCCGTACACCAATCGCCCCATCCGCTGGCATACGGACGGTTATTACAACGACACGGCGCATCGTGTATTGGCCATGGTTCTGCACTGTGAGCGGCCGGCCGCTCAGGGTGGTGAGAACCTCCTGCTCGACCATGAACTGGTCTACCTGCGTCTGCGCGATGAGAACCCCCGCCATATCGCGGCCTTGATGCAGGCCGATGCCATGACCATTCCGGCCAACGTCGAAGAGGGGGTGGAGATTCGTCCGGCACAGACGGGCCCCGTCTTCAGCGTGGATCCCGACAGTGGCCAGCTGCACATGCGCTACACTGCACGCACCCGCTCCATCGAGTGGAAACCGGACGACGACACGCGTGCCGCGGTGCATGCCTTGGAAGCGATCCTGGCCGACACGTCGATGGGTCAGTTCCGTCACCGGCTCGGTGCCGGGCAGGGTGTGATCTGCAACAATGTGCTGCACACCCGCACGGCCTTTGAGGACCACGCCCCGCCCGGTGAGGGCCGTTTGATGTATCGTGCCCGCTATTATCAACGCGTAGGGCCCTGTGCGGCCGAGTCCGCGGGGTCAACTCAACAACGGAGTCAAGCATGATCTATCTGAGTGAGGTGTTGATACAGAACCCCCATCTGGAGTCCTTCAACCAGCTCGTCGAGGTCATCGGCCAGCAGGCGCAGCAGGGCGAGATCCACCTGAAGATCGATATCAAACCCAATTATCCCGACACCCCCAGTAACTGGGAGGATCAGATCGAGGGGGCCTTTGCCGGTGTCTACTCCATGCTCGGCCCCAGTAACGCTTGCAGCGAAGAGGATTGAAATGAAATACCTGGAACAAGAAGTCAATCGCGACATGGAGGGCGGCGACGAGGCCGGTTTCTCCACCGAGCAGCTGGAGCACGAACTGAGCACGGTGCAACAGCAGCTGTCGCACTTGCCGGCCGATGCCAAGCCTTCTGAACGGGCCGAATTGCAGACCCGGCTGGGGGAGATTCTCATCGACCTGCGGCGTACCGACGAGGCCTTCGAGTTGGCGCGTGAGGCCTTCGACGCCCTGATCGCCGACGAGCAGTGGGAGGGTGCGGTGCAGGCCTGCAACGTCATGTTCCTGGCCGACAAGAGTGATTCCCTCGCCGCCCTGGGGCAGGGTGTCTGGCTGGCCGTCACCTTCCCCATCGACCCCGAGCTGACGGTGGCCATGTTGCAGCACATCATCGATGAGACGCCGGCGGACTCCGACGGCGCCGCGGTGGCCGCAGCCGTCGCCCACTACGTGGTGGACATGCGCGCCGAGGGTAAGCAGCGCGACAATCTCATGCTCTTCACCGGTCATATGATGGGCAGCGTGGCGCGTCGCCACAGCGAGGTCGAAAAGCAGGAGCAGTTCGACTACTGGCTGGAGAAGCTCGAACTCAACGACCCGGCGGCCTTCCTGCCGCGCATGCGCAACGTCATCGACGTCATGGTGCAGGAAGACTGGTGGGTAGACCGCGAGGCCATCTGGGCCAGTCTGCCCGAGTGAGACGCGACATGTACTGGGAGGAAGACAAGGCGCAGGAACCCCCCGAGGTCGGCGACGAAGTCGTGGACCTGGCGTTCGCTATGGAATGCCGTGCCTTGCCTGTGGATCATGCCTGGGCCCTGTCTCAGGCCCTGCTGGGCGCCTTGCCCTGGTTGGCCGACGAACCCCTGGCCGGCATTCACAGCATCCATGGCGCCGCCACCGGCAATGGCTGGGTCCGACCAGAGGATCCAGCGGCCCTACTGCAGTTGTCTCGCCGCACTCGCCTAACCCTGCGCCTGCCCGGGGCGCGAGTCGACGAGGCGCGTGCGGCCCTGGAAGGCAACCGCCTGATGGTGGCCGGCCAGCCCCTCGGCCTGAAACAGGCCACGGCAAGGAATCTCAGCACACAGACCACCCTGTTCAGTCGCCACCTGGCCGCCGAGAAGGCCTTTGTCAGTGAAGAGGCCTTGCTCGACTGGGTGGCGGAGCAACTCACAGCCCTGGATATCCGGCCCCGCAAGCTGTTGTGCGGGACGTCCCATGATATCGGCACCCCCCAGGGCGACATCGCCACCCGCAGCCTGATGGTCGCCGACCTCGAATACGACGAGGCCATACGGCTCCAACAGGCGGGCATCGGCCCGCACCGGTTGCTGGGCTGTGGCCTGTTCATCCCACACAAGGGTATTCAGAGCCTGAGTGGCTGAGGCACACACGCGTGGCCACGACGGCGCAAACCGTATGGCAGCAAAGAATCGACCGCGATAACCACAAAAGGAGGAAAGCATGGCAATTGAGTTCAACGGCAAGACCATCGAGACCACCGCCACCGGTTACCTGGTGAATCTGGAGGATTGGAGCAAGGAGTTGGCGGAGGAGATGGCCCGCATGGAGGGTATCGAGGAGCTGACCCAGCGACACTGGGACCTCATCGAATTCCTGCGCGACGAGTATTTCAACAACGCCCAGAATCAGCCCAACACGCGCAACATCGTCAAGGCCATGTCGGCCAAATGG
>JANTGX010000061.1 GCA_024762755.1 Gammaproteobacteria bacterium | reverse complement strand
TGTTGCTCATCGGCCCGCCGGGTACGGCCAAGAGCGAGTTGGCGCGGCGTCTGCGCCAGGTGTACCGCGGCGGGCAATATTTCGAGCGTCTGCTGACCAAGTTCTCGGTCCCCGAAGAATTGTTCGGCCCGCTCTCCATCAAGGCCTTGGAAGAGGATCGCTACGAGCGTCTCACCGCCGCCTATCTGCCGCAGGCCTCCATCGCCTTCATCGACGAGATCTTCAAGGCCAACAGCGCCATCCTCAACGCCCTGCTCACCCTGCTCAACGAACGTGAGTTCGATAACGGCGCACAGCGCATAAAGACCCCGCTGGCGGCGGTCATCGGCGCCAGCAATGAGCTGCCGGAGGGCGAAGAACTGGATGCCCTGTATGACCGCTTTCTGCTGCGCTACGAGGTCGGTGCGGTCAGCGACGAGGGCTTTCGCGACCTCCTGCAGCTGAGCGAGACCACGGGCCCGGCCCTGGCCGAGGACGACCTGCTGACGGCCGAGGCGCTGGCCGAGATCCAGCAGGCCGCCGCCGCATTGCCCCTGGCCGACGACGTCTACTACCTGTTGGGCAGCCTGCGTGACCATCTGCGCGAGCATCGAATCGATGTCTCCGACCGCCGCTGGCGCAAGATCGTGCGGCTCCTGCAGGTGGCCGCCTGGACCAACGGCCGTTCGCAGGTGGGGGTGTGGGACTGCTGGCTGCTGCAGCACGCCCTGTGGCAGAGACCCGAGGAACGGAGCACGGTGTTCGACGGCTATCAGTCCCATCTGGGCACCGACGCGGTGGTCAACCCCGAGCGCCTGCGTCGCCTGGTGGGCGTCTGGCGAAAGACCCTCGAGGAGGAGCGTTCGGCGCGTCGTCATCTGGCCAACGAGCGTGGCGAGCCACTGTACCTCGACGCGCAGGGGCAATTGACCACCGACCGCGGGCGGGAATTTGCCGCCGCGGAGGCAGGTGAGCCCCTCTATCTGGCGCCACCCGATCAGGCAGACCGCAGCAACGACGGCAAGGGCTATCGTCGGCACGAACTGCAAGAACAATTCTTCGACGATCACTATCAGCAGTGTCACGTGGACGGCAAGTGGGTGCGCCTCGACGAATACACGGCGGACCCCGAAAACCGCCTCATGCGGCACGAAGACTTCACCCCCCACAGCGAGCCCGTGCGCTATAGCGCGGCGCACATCGCCGACCGCATCGCCGAGACCCAGGACCTGCTCGACGCCATCGCCACCTATCGCCAGACCATGCAGGACAAGCTGGCCGCCTTGCACGACGAACTGGCCGACCACCTATGGGTGGATCCCGCCTTCATTGCCCCAGCGCAGGAGAACCTGAGCCAGAGCCTGCAACAGGTGTCGGAGCTGGAACAGCAGATCCGTGATCTGCAGGACGGTTTCCGCCAGTTGCCGCAGCGCGATTCCTAGTAGCCGTGTCAGCACCTCGTCGCAGCTGCCCTTGGCCCGGCCTGCCGAACGTCGTCACGCCATGAGCCTGGAGGCCCATTTCGCCTTTCTCGACGATCTGCCCGAGGCCCTCTATCAGCAGGTGGTGACCCTGCATCATGGCACCCTGCGCCAGCGCGTGGAGGGTATCCTCGCCTGGCGTCATGCCCTGTTGCGGGGCGAGCTGCCCGACCTGCAACGTATCTCGTGGCCGGAGCCGGCCATCGCCGAGATCCTGGTCCGCCGTCTCGACGCCCTCGACCTGGTGCCCCTGTGTGAGCAACAGGAGGCCCTGGTGGATGAGATCCTCAAGGATGTCTGCGCCGGGGTGGAATCCATCCTGCGCCGCCGTGAGCAGGGCATCCACGGCCTATTCGACGACGTGGTGGAAGACCAGCGGCGCCGCGAACGCGAGCACAGCCAGTTGTCGGGCGGGGATGACGCGGCTGGTCCGGGCGAGGCGGGTGGCGGTGACTCCACGGCCGCTCCGGCAGCGGGCGGCCCTGCGGGTGCGGGCAGGGGAGAGGCCGCGCCCACCGGTGAGGCTGGGGGTGAAGGGCCTGGTGCGGGCGCCGGATCGGACGAGGTGGCAGGCCCGGCCGCCGGCCCCTCGGTCACGGACGGGGCAGCCATGGCCGCCACCCAAGGTGCATCGGATCAGACGCCGGATGCGGCGGCGGGCGCCCCGGCTCCGGCCGCCGGCACCCCGACCCTCACCGCGGCGGCGGCGCAGGCCCTCGGCGAGCAATTACAGCAGCGCTGGGAGGGCCTGCTGGCCCAGTGGCGCGAGACGGAGCAGGTGTTCCGCGGCATGGGCAGCCATCTGGGTCGCGGTTGGGATCTCTCCAGTGGCGAACTGCACAGCCAGGGTTGGCGCGACTTCGTCGCCTACCGGCGCCTGATCCACGACCACCCGCAGTTGGTCGCCCTGGTCGACAGTCTGGGACGCGAGGCACAAACGGCGGGCGAAGGGCCGCGCACGCCCCAGCTGGAGACCCAGCCGGCACCCGCGGGCGAGACGCTGCCGACCCCGCGTCTCATTCGCATGACCTCGCCGCAGTCCACCCGTGGCATCACCCGCAGCGACGACATCGCCCGCATGCTGCCCCAGGAGGCCGCCTACCTCGGTCATCCCCGGCTCAAGCTGCTCTGGCACGCGCGCCGCGCCGAGCAGGGACTGCTCAGCTATCAGGTGGAAGGAGTGCTCTCCGAACACCGTCCAGAGCCCTTGCTGCGTGAATTGGAAGAACGGCGTCCACGGCCTGCCGCCGAGCGTCGCCGCGGACCGCTCATCATCTGCCTGGACACCTCCGCCTCGCTGCATGGTGAACCCGAGCGCATCGCCAAGGCGGTGTGCCTGGAGGTCTTGCGCCTGGCCAACCAGACCCAGCGGCGTTGTCTGCTGTACGCCTTCAGCGGCCCGGGCCAGGTGGTGGAACAAGAACTGCGCCTGACCCCCGGCGGCCTGCGCGAGATCCTGCGCTTCCTCGCCCTGAGCTTCCACGGCGGCACCGACATCCGCAGCCCCATGACGCGGGCCCTGGCCCGGATCCGCGAGGCCCACTGGCAGCGTGCCGACATGCTCTTGATCAGCGACGGCCGCTTCCCCGTGCCTCCGGCGGTGGAGCGCGCGGTGGCGCGTGCGCGGCAGGAGGAAGACCTGCGTCTGGTGGGACTGGTGATCGGCCGATGGCGCAGCCCCGGCCTGCAACGCCTGTGTCGGCCGGTGCACCGTTTCACTCCGCCGTCCGACGTGAGCCCGGGTTAACCCGTATCCACCACTCAAGAATTTCCCCCATGCGCCGTTGTTCCTGTCGATCCGCCTGACGCCTTTTGCGCGCCGGGTCCGCCCTCACGACCACCCCGGGACAGGACAACGATATGGCAAAACGACCCGCCGATTCACTCATCAACCGCCTCTCGCTGCGCGCCAAGATCAACCTGGCGGTGGGTGGCATCTTCACCATCCTGCTGGTGCTGGTGACCACCTATGAGGTGATGCACGAACACACGCGCATGATGGAGGTGGCGGAATACGAGGTGAAGGAGCTGGGTGCCTCCTATTTCGACGGTCTCAACATGATGATGCTCACCGATTCCATGGACAAGCGCGGCATACTCGCCGAGAAGATGAAGCGTCGTGCCTCGGTGGTGGATGCACGGGTGATCCGCGGGCCGGCGGTCACGGCCCAGTACGGCCCCGGCCTGCCGGAGGAGGCGCCGCAGGACGAATTCGACCAGCGCGCCCTGCAGGGGGAAGAGATCAACCAGGTGGTGGAGCGCGACGGGCAGCGCCTACTGATCTCCATCGTGCCCTACCGCGCCACCGAGAACACCCTCGGGGTAAACTGCCTGCAGTGTCACCAGGTGCCCAGCGGCACGGTCAACGGCGCGGTGCGCGTGGTCTATTCTCTGGACCACGTAGAGGCGGCGGTGGCCAAGCAGTTCTGGCTGGTACTCGGCGTCAATCTCAGTTTCTTCGTCGTCGGCCTGGCGATCATCAACATACTTCTCAAGAGCTGGGTGATCTCCCCCCTACGTGAACTCAATGCGGTGGTGCAGAAGCGCGCCAGCGGTGACACCTCGGTGCGCGCCGAGGTACTGGCCAGCGACGAGGTGGGCGCGGTTGCCGAGGCCTTCAACACCATGGCCGACAACGTCAATGCCATCACCGAACGCGAGCACCAGGCGGCGGAGACCCTGCGACGGCAGATCGACCACCTGCTGGAGGCCGTCAACCGGGTCGCCGAGGGTGACTATTCCGCACGCATCGACCTGGGGGACGAAGGCGAGGGCGCCATTGCCGAACTGGCCGAGAGCCTGCAGATCATGATCACCTACATCGACAATTCGACACAGGCGAAGAAGGAAGAGGTAGAGGCCCTGCAACGCAAGGTGGACGATCTCCTGCAGGTGGTCACCCTGGCCGCCGAGGGCGATCTCACCGGCGAGGTACACGTCACCGGTGACGATGCCATCGGCCGCCTGGCCCAGGGTGTGCGCACCATGATCGACAACCTCAACACCCTGGTGGCCCAGGTACAGCGCTCCGGCATCCAGGTGACCTCGTCGGCCACCGAGATCGCCGCCACCGCCAAGCAACAGGAGGCGACCATCTCCGAGCAGGCCGCCACCACCACCGAGATCGCCGCCACCGCCACCGAGATCTCCGCCACCTCCCAGGAGCTGGTGGACACCATGGACGAGGTGGCCGAGGTGGCCGAACGCACCACCCACTCCGCGGCCAGCGGTCAGGAGGAGCTGGGCAACATGGAGTCGACCATGGGGCAGATCGTCGAGGCGGCCGGCTCCATCGCCAGCAAGTTCGAGGTCCTCAACGAGAAGGCGCGCAACATCAACAGCGTGGTGACCACCATCACCAAGGTGGCCGATCAGACCAATCTGCTCTCCCTCAACGCCGCCATCGAGGCGGAGAAGGCCGGCGAATACGGCCTCGGCTTCTCCGTGGTGGCCAACGAGGTGCGCCGCCTGGCCGACCAGACCGCGGTGGCCACCCTGGACATCGAGCAGATGGTGAAGGAGATGCAATCGGCGGTGTCTTCCGGGGTGCTGAGCATGGAGAAGTTCTCCGTGCAGGTGAAGCGCAGTGCCGAGGACGTCAGTCAGGTCTCCGCCCAGCTGGCGCAGATCATCGACGAGGTGCGTACCCTCACGCCGCGCTTCGAGACCGTGCAGCAGGGCATGCACTTCCAGGCCCAGGGGGCCGATCAGATCAAGACCGCCATGATGCAGCTGAGCGAATCGGCCCAGCAGGTGGTAGCCTCCATCAGCCACTCCAACGCCGCCATCGACCAGCTCAACGACGCGGCGCAGGTCCTGCAGAGCGGGGTTTCCCGCCTGCGGGTGAAGCGGGGCTAGCGGCACCCGTGCTGTACCTGCTCTGCACCCTCGGCGGAGAGCGCTATCTGCTGCCGACCCGAGCGGTGGTGGAGGTGTTGCCGCTGGCCGCCCTGCGCCCGCTGCCCCATGCCCCGGCCTGTGTGGCCGGCCTGATGGACTACCGCGGCCACCCCCTGCCGGTGCTCGACCTGTGCCAATTGCTGGCCGACGGCCCCTGCGCGCAGCGCCTCAGCTCGCGCATCGTGGTGGCCCGTCTGCGTGACGGCGATGGCCCGGCGCGTGAGCTGGGGCTGCTGGTGGAGCGGGCCACGGAGACCCTCAAGCTGAGCCCGGAGGAGTTGCGGGACCCCGGTATCGCGCAGACCGATGCCGCCTATCTGGGACGCATCGCACGCGACACCCAGGGCCTGCTGCAGGAGATCGACACGGCGCACATCCTCGGCCGCGTGGATGAGCGCCTGCTGTTCGGCACAGACGACGTCGCCTGAGCCCATGGCACTGGAACGCATCAAGAAGCTGCTCAAGGACACCATCGGCCTGCATGCGCGCTCCATCGGCGATGTCAGCATCACCCGCGCCATCCGCCACCGCATGGGCGCGTTGGCGATCACCAGCGAGGCCGCGTATGCCGCTCGTCTGGGCACCGACCCCTCGGAATTGGATGAGTTGATCGAAGAGGTGGTGGTGCCCGAGACCTGGTTCTATCGCAATGTGGCGCCCTTCCGCGCCCTGGCGCACTACGTGCCGCAGCTGCGTGAGGCCGGCGACATCGCGCCCGATGCCGAGCTGCGCATCCTCAGCCTGCCGTGTTCCACCGGCGAGGAACCCTATTCCATCGCCATGGTGTTGAGCGAGGCGGCCGAGGAGGTGGGCCCCTTCGCCATCGACGCCTGCGACGTCAGCCAACGGGCCATCCGCAAGGCCCGCCGCGCCATCTATGGCCGCCACGCCTTCCGCGAGGAAAACCTCGATCTGATGAACCGCTACTTCCGGCCCACCGGTGGCGGCTACCAACTCGACCCGGCGTTGAAGGCGCACGTCAGCTTCGCCCGCGTCAACGTCATCCGCGACGATCTGCGCGAGCGCAACGCCACCTATGACGTCATCTTCTGCCGCAACCTGCTGATCTATTTCGATCGCTCGACGCAGCAACAGGTCCTGGCCAAGCTGCATCGCATGCTCAAGCCGCACGGTGTGCTGTGTGTCGGCCACGCAGAGACCAGCCAGGTGATGCGCAACGATTTCCAACCCCTGGACATCCCCATGGCCTTTGCCTTCCGCAAGGGGACCATGGCCGGCGTGCGGCCACTGTCGGTGAGCGTCGACACGGCACGCAAGCCGCCGCGCGCGCCCTCGGCGGCGCGATCGAAGGCCGTGGTGGAGGACCTGAACAGCGCCTATCGGCAATTGGTGGGGGTGGTGCGGCGTGCCGAGCGCCGGCCGCCCAAGACCATGCAGGACACCGAGACGCCGGCCCCAAAGGCGGCCGACACGGACACGGAGGCGACGCCAGAGGCGGGCCTGGAGGCCGTCGCCGAGCTGCTCGAGCTGGGCCGACTGAGCGAGGCGGCGCAACGCTGCGAGGCCTGGCTGGCGAGCTCGCCGGAGTCTGCCGAGGCTTACTACTACCTGGGACTCATCAGTCGCCTGCAGGGCAGTCACGGCGGTGCCGAGGCGCTGCTGAAGAAGGCCATCTATCTCGATCCCCATCATCAGCGGGCCATCGGTCTGCTGGCCCTGCTGGCCGAGAAACGGGGCGACAGTGAGCTTGCCGAGGACTACCGACGACGCCAGGCGCGCGCCCGCCGGCATAAGGACGACGAGACATGAGCCAGAGCGACGAGACCCCGGACTGCTGGAACCGCATCGGCGTCTGGGGCACCGAGAGCCCACGCTGCGAGCACCTGGCCGAGGTGGTCCATTGCCGCAACTGCGAGGTGTTCGTCGCCGCCGGCCGGCAGATCTTCGAGCGTCCGCTGCCGGCGGGCTACCTGGAAGAACAACGCCGCCAGCTGGCCGGCGAGGAGACCAGCGAGGCGGCGGGCAGCGGCGAGAGTGTCATTGCCTTCCGCCTCGGCGTCGAGTGGTTCGCCCTGCCCACCGCGGTGTTCGAGGCCATCACCGAGGCGCGCCCGGTGCACCGCCTGCCGCACGTGGCCGCCGGCTACGTGCAGGGGGTGGTGAACATCGGTGGCGAGGTGCGTCTGTGCCATGCCCTGGCCGGCCTGCTGGAGGCCGGCGAGGCGGCGCCGGCGGAGGACGGCAAGCAGATCTATCGCCGCCTGCTGGTGGTGCGTCTGGGCGGCGAGGGCTATGTGTTCCCCGCCGACGAGGTGCTGGGCCTGCTGCGCTATCGCCGCGAGCAACTGCGCCCACCGCCGGCCACCATCGCCGAGGTCACGCGGCGGCGCCTGCGAGGCTCCTTGGAGGCGGCGGGGCGGACCCTGGTGGTGCTGGACGAGGCGGCGATCCATCAGGCCCTGTCCCAGGGTCATCTTGGGGCACCGGCCGATGATCGCGAGGGGGACGCATGAGCGGCGGCGACTACGGCGAGATGTCCATGTTCGACCTGTTTCGCCTGGAGGCGGAGGCGCAACTCGCGGCCCTCGGCGAGGGGCTGCTGGCCCTGGAACAGGACCCACGCGACGAGCGGCGTCTGGAGGCATTGATGCGCGCCTCCCACTCCCTCAAGGGGGCGGCGCGCATGGTGGGGGTGGATCCGGTGGTCTCGCTGGCCCACGTGATGGAGGACGTGTTCGTCGCCGCGCAGCATGGTGAGCGCCTGCTCGACAGCGCGGCCATCGACGTCCTGCTGCGGGCCAGCGATCTCATCGACGCCATCAGCCGGCAGGAGGAAGCGGCCATCGCGGCCTGGTTCGAGGCCAATCGGGCGCAGGTGGAGGCGATGGTGGAGGCCCTCTCGCGGGTGCATCGGGGCGAGGCGCCGCTGCCGCCTGCGACGGACGGGGCGACGCCGGACCAGGCCAGCGAGATCGCCGACAGCGCGGTCGAGGCACCTGCGCCCGAGGCGGCCGCCGAGCCTCCTGCGGCCGGGCCCGAGGAGACCGCCCCGGACAGCGCGCCCGGCGGCGAAGAGACGCCAGCGCCGAGCCCGCCGGCCGGCCCCGCCGCCGGCGACGCACGCGGTGACGATCGCCAGCTGCGCGTCAGTGCCGGTCGCCTGTCGCGCATCATGGGGGTCTCCAGCGAGATCCTCGTCGAATCACGCCGGCTGGGCGGTTTTTCCGCCGAACTGATGTTGCTCAAACGGCGCCAGAACGACCTCATGGAACACCTCGAGAAGATGCTCTATCACGCAGGCGACTGCGAGGACCAGGATGCCCCCCTGCGCGAGGCCCAGCGCAAGCTCGACGCCTGCCGCCGCCTGCTGGGCGACCAGCTGGCGGCGCTGGACGACTACGACCGGCGCAGCGGCAACCTGTCCACGGCCCTCTATCACGAGGTGAGTGGCAGCCGCATGCAGCCCTTCGCCGAGGGCGTGCCCGGCCTGCAGCGCATGGTGCGCGACCTCGCCCGCGGCCTCGGCAAGTCGGTGGCCCTGACCATCCGCGGTGCGGACACCCAGGTGGACCGCGACGTGCTGGAGAAGATCAAGGCCCCCTTGAATCACCTGCTGCGCAACGCCGTGGACCACGGCATCGAGGAGCCCGCGGCACGCCGTGCGGCGGGCAAGGCGGAGCAGGCGCAGATCGTGCTGGCCGCCAGTCATGGTGGCGGCATGTTGCGCATCTCCATCCGCGACGACGGCGCTGGTATCGATCTCGACGGCCTGCGCCGGCGCATCGTCGACAAGGGCCTGACCACCGCCGAGGTGGCCGCTCAGCTGAGCGAGGAGGAACTCATCGAGTTCCTCTTCCTGCCCGACTTCTCCACCCGTGAGACGGTCACCGAGACCTCCGGCCGGGGCGTCGGCCTGGACGTGGTGCACGAGATGGTGAAGGACCTCGGCGGCACGGTGAAGGTGGAGAACGATCAGGGGCGGGGGGTGAAGTTTATCCTCCAGCTGCCGCTGAGTCTGTCGGTGGTCTCGGCGCTGCTGGTGGAGATCGCCGGCGAGGCCTACGCCTTCCCCCTGAGCCGTGTCGACCGCCTGTTGTCGGTACCCAGTGAGCGCATAAAACTGATGGATGGACGACAATACATCGACATGGGCGGCAGCTCGGTGGGCCTCGCCCCCGGCGGCCAGGTGCTGGGTCTGGAGGGCCAGGGCGAGCAGACCGAGGTGCTGCCGGTGGTGGTGGTGAGCGATCGCCTGGACCGCTACGGCGTGGTGGTCGACCGCCTGCTTGGCCAGCGGCAGCTCTCCGTGCAGCCGCTGGACCCGCGCCTGGGCAAGGTGAAGGACCTCAGCGCCTGCGCCCTGATGGAAGACGGCAGCCCGGTGCTGATCCTCGACGTGGACGACGTGGTGCGCTCCATCGACCACATCGTCAAGGGCAGCCGGCTGAGCTCGGTGCTGCATGCCCAGCAGCGCACGCGGCAGGCGGTGAAGCGGGTGCTGGTGGTGGACGATTCCCTCACCGTGCGCGAGGTGGAAC
>JANTGX010000060.1 GCA_024762755.1 Gammaproteobacteria bacterium | reverse complement strand
CAGCGCCGCGCGCGCGCGGCCCTCGCGCACCCCGGGGTCCACCCCGGCATACAGCATGGGCAACTCCACGTTGCGCAGGGCATCGATGCGCGGCAGGAGGTTGAAGGCCTGGAAGACGAAACCGATACGCCGATTGCGCACCACCGCCAAGGCGTCCTCGTCTAGATGCGAGACCGGCTGGCCACAGAGCAGGTACTCGCCGCTGTCGGGGCTGTCGAGACAACCGAGGATGTTCAGCAGGGTGGACTTGCCGGCACCCGACGGGCCCATGATGGCGACGAACTCGCCCTCGTCCACCCGCAACGAGAGGCGCCGCAGCACCGGCTCCCCAGGGCGATAGGACTTGCTCACCGCCTGCAGTCGAATCACGGTCCGGGGCTCAACCGTCGTCCTGCGGCCGGTAGACCTTGTCGCCTTCGTGCAGCAGGCGCCCTCGCGGCAGGATCAAGATCTCGTCACCGTTCAGGCCCTGGCGGATCTCGGCCATGGCGAAGTCCTCGATGCCGGTGATCACCGGGCGCAGGTGCACCCGGCCCGCCTCCAGCACGGCGACGTAGGCCCGGCCATTGTGGTTGAGCAGCGCCTCGAAAGGCACCTTGATGGCATTGGGATTCCAGGCCGTGCGGATCTCGGCGTCCACCTGCTGACCGAAGCGCAGGGGTGGGGCCTTCTCACCCAGGCTGACATAGACCTTCACCGCATCGCTGTTGCGCACCTTCTCCGTGGCACTGCCGATGCGCACGACCTGCTCCTCCCATTCCTGCTCGGGGAAGGCGTCGCTGGTCACCAGCACCTTCTGCCCGGCGGTGATGTTGACGCTGTCGGCGGCGTGGACACGCACCTCGATCTCGCGCTGGCTGGGATCGGCGAGGACAAACAGCGGTGTAGCCGGGGTGACCCACTGCCCCCGGTCGGCACTGCGCTGCGTGATGATACCGGCGAAGGGAGCCGTGATCTTCAACTGCTCCAGCTCGAGGCGGGCGTTCTGCACCGCCTCGGCGGCGGCGCTGGTGCGCGCCTGGGCGGCCCGCAGGCGGACCTCGGCGTCCTCCACGAAGCGCCGTGCCACCGCCCCCTTGGCATGGGCCTGACGAAGACGCTCCAGGGTGCGCTGGGCGAGACGTGTGTCGGCACGCGCATTGTCCAGGTCCGTGCGCACGCGTTTCAGATGACTGAGCAGTTCCCGGTCGTCGAGACGGGCCAGTAGCTGCCCCGCCTTCACCGTATCCCCCTCCTCCACCCGCACGGCCACCAGACGGCCGTCTCGCGCCGAACTGATCGTCACCTGTTGCTGACTGACCACCTGGCCGGGCACCACCACCGATTGATAGATCTCGCCGGTGGCCACGGGCAGGGTCTGCACCGGCAGCCCCGGATCGAAGAAGTAACGCCAGCCCTCGAGGCCGCCGACGCCGAGGGCGGCGACGAGGAGCAGCGTCAGAAGGAACCGACGCGAAAACAGGCGTGCCAGGCGCCCGGGAGGACGGGGGTGCGTGCCATCCAGGTCGAACTGATCCATGGCGTAGAGGATGTCGCCCTCCTCCCGCGCCGCCCGGCGGGCACGCCCGCGGCGCCGTGCCGGGCGCTCCGGATCGATGATGACCTCCACTTCGCCGTCGAATTCCTCCACCGGCTCGGCCTCGGCCGCCGCTGACGCGGCGTACGTGGTGTCGGCGGGCGTGGTGGACGACGGGGTCTCGTGTGATGACCCAGCCTGTTCGGGGGGTGTGGCCTCGGCGGGAGCGGACTGTGCCTCACGGCTGGCCGTCGCATCGCTACTCGACGGCGCTGGCGTGGGTTCCAACACCGGCACCGCGTGTTCCGACTCTTCCTCGGCAGGGGCCGGTGGGGCCTCGGCGACGGGGGCCGACTCGCGGACCTCCTGCAACAGACGGCGGATGTGGCCGTCGAGGCGCTCACCGTCCACCGGCTTGGTCATCACCTGGTTGGCGCCGGCGTCGTAGACGCGGACCAGGATCTCCGGATCACTGGTGCCGGTGATGACGATGATGGGCAGGCGGCTGAGGCGGGGATGGCCACTCTGACGCAGGCTGCGGATGAGGTCGTCGCCATCCATGCCGCTGGAGGAGACCTTGAGGTCGGTGAGCAGGAGGTCGTAGCCGCCCTCGACCAGGGCGACGAAGGCCGGTTCGGCGGACTGGAAGTAGTCGACCTGGTAGCCGTAGGGTTCCAGCAGGCGGCGCACGACGAAGGCCGCGGTACGGCTGTCGTCCACATAGCAGAGTCGGGCAGGGGGTGGGTTCGTCCCGATCGGGCGTGCCGAAATATCTTCACTCATGGCGTACTGCGCTCTTGCTCTTGCGGGGCGGGTCGAGAAAGGGCCCTGTTCGAGCCTCGGCCTTGTGCCCCGAGTCGGCTCAGCGCCTCCCCCGGCTCCCCCTCTGACGAGGGGCAACTATATGATTCCCTGTCTATTCTGTAAACCAGACGCCTTGATGCAGGGAACGCTTTCATGCACCATAGCCCGACAACAAAGAGACCGGCGGCGGATCGCCCCGCACCCCGGCAGGGCCCTGACAAGCGCCAAGACAAGAACGACACCTGGGATCTCCGGACCAGCTACTCGGCCGATCTCCATGGACGTCCCGCACACTCGAGAGGAGAAAGACGATGATCGATCTACTGACCTATATGGTGGCCACCGTGGGGGCGATAGGTTTCGCCCTGCTGGTCTACCTGGTGTTCCAGATCTACAACAGCGACACCTACACCCGCGAAGACCGTCACGAGCAGTGATCCCCGCGGCGCCGTCCAAGGCGCCGCTCTCTTCTCCCGTTAGCCGCTAGGCCCTTCCCCTTCAATCTGCCCCGTCTCGAAAAACCCTTCCCAGGTCAGCCCTTGGGTCCGCCCGGCAGCCAGACGTGCATGGCCGCACCACCCAGCTCGCTCTCACCGATCTCCAGGCTCCCGCCATAGAGCTGGACGATATCGCGCACGATGGACAGACCGATGCCATGGCCGGCGATCTCCGAGTCGGCACGCCGTCCGCGCTGCATGACGTAACGTACCATCTCCGGCGGCACGCCCGGGCCGTCGTCTTCCACATGGATGAACAGATCCACCTCGCCGCTGCGGGGCCCCGGCTTGCTCTGCGCCCAGATGCGCACCTGTCCTCGGCACCACTTGAAGGCGTTGTCACTGAGGTTGCCGATGACCTCCATCAGGTCGCCCTCGTCACCGCTGAATTCCAGTTCTGGCGGAATATCGAGGCTGGCCTGCACCCCCTTCTCCGCGTAGACCTTGCGCAGGCCCGCGACCACCTTCTGCACCGCGGCACGCAGCGGGATAGGGGTCGAGAGGACGGTCCAGCCGGAGGTGGCGGCGCGCTGCAATTGATAACCGGTGAGCTGGTTCATGCGCTCGACCTGCTCGTGGATCACCTGCGGCAGATCGTCATCACGGTTGTCCGCGGCGCTCTGCAGGATCGCCAATGGCGTCTTCAGGCTGTGCGCCAGATCACCGAGGGTGCGGCGATAGCGCTCGAGATGTTCGCGTTGATGGGCCAACAGGTCGTTGATGCTGCTGGTCAGGCCCTGCAACTCCGGTGGATAGCGTCCCTGCAGACGGGACTGCCGCCCCTGCTCGATGGCACGCAGTTCCTCACTGGCATTCTGCAGGGGAGACAACCCCCAGCGCAGGATGAACCACTGGATGGTCAGCAGCAGCAGGGCAACGCCACCCAGTGAAGCCCACAGATTGCGGTGGAAGCGCTGGCTCTGTGCATCGAACTCGGCCAGGTCCTGGGCGACGCTGAAGGTATAGGCCTGACGGGGATCGGGTGAATCGCTCCACACCACGCCATAGCTGAACAGGTAGAGGTGCCGCCCGCTGGGGGTGACGATGTCCTCGGCGGACTGCGCCAGACGCGGCAGGCCGAGGCGGAAGGGGATGGTCATGTCGCGCATGGAGGGCGAGCGCCAGACCCAGCGCCCATCGTTGCTCGCCACTTGCCCGTAGAGGCCGAAGTCGGGGTCGTAGAAACGGTTGTCCGGGATCTCCTTGTCCATCACCAGATTGCCGTTTTCGTCCATTTCCACGGCGGCGATGAGGGCATACACGTGGCCCAACATGCGTTCGCGCATGGCCTGATCGCGGCTGTCGTCGTAGATCCGTTCGAGGGTGTAACCGGCGAGGCCGAAGAAGGTGAACAACACCGCGCTGGCCGCCAGCAGTACGCGGCTATTGAGGGAGAGCATCAGCGGTCGGGTTGACTCTGTGCGGGGCTGAGGGCGAAGCGATAGCCACGACCGCGCAGGGTTTCGATGACATTGAGGCGTCCCTCGGGGTCGAGCTTGCGTCGCAGACGACCGATGAAGACCTCGATCACATTGCTGTCGCGGTCGAAGTCCTGGTCGTAGATGTGTTCCGTGAGTTCGCTCTTGGAGATCACCTGCCCGGCACGCAGCACCAGGTATTCCAACACCCGGTATTCGTAGGCAGTGAGCTCCACGTTGCGCTCGTCCACCGCCACCCGCTGGCTGCCGATATCGATCTGCAGCGGCCCGAAGAGCAGCGCCGACTGGCTCCAGCCGGCGGAGCGTCGCATCAGGGCCTTGAGCCGTGCCAGCAACTCCTCCATGTGAAAAGGCTTGACCAGATAGTCGTCGCCACCGGCCTCCAGGCCCTCCACCTTGTCCTGCCAGCGGTCGCGGGCGGTCAGGATGAGGATGGGAAAGCCTTTGTCCTCGCGGCGCAGCTGGCGGATGAGATCGATGCCGGACAGCTTGGGCAGACCGAGGTCCACCACCCCCACATCGATGGGATATTCCCGTCCCAGATAGAGCCCCTCCTCGCCATCGGCGGCCTGATCCACCACATAGCCCTCCTGCCGCAGGCGACCGGCAAGGTCTTCCCGCAGACGCTGTTCGTCTTCAACGACCAAGACGCGCATGACAAGCCTCTCTATGGTGGGTACGACAGGGATGAAAAAGCATCGGATGCCAAGATGTCGACATCCGCGCAGGTTAACGTCTCAGGATTTTTTTTCAAAGGGGGAATGCCAAAGGGGGTGGCCATAGGCCACCCCCTCGGCAAGGGACGTCGATTCAAGGATGGGACAGGCGCCCAGGGGGTAGAGGCGCCGTTTCCATGTCCCGCGCAAACACGCTTACAGGGTCATAATGAAATCCACCAGCTTCTCGATATTGGCATCGGAGACGCGCGGCGAGTAGGGAGGCATGGGTGCCGGGCCCCAAACGCCCTTGCCACCCTTCTTCACCTTGTTGATGAGATTGGTCTTGGCATTGGCATCGCCTTTGTACTTGGCGGCGACATCCTTCCAGGCCGGACCGACGATCTTCTTGTCGATGCTGTGGCAGGCCAGGCAACCGCTCTTCTTGGCCAGACTGAGGTCGGCCATGGCGCTACCCGAAACGGCCAGTGTGGCCAGACCCAATGCGATAACGAGCTTCTTCATTGATCCCTCCTGAGATGAATTCTGGAATGTGTCGAGTACGTTACAGGCCGCAATCTGAACCGATCCTGAACATGACCAAATTGGTCAGCTATTCGCCAGATAGCGCCTCGCGTTCTTGCCCAGGCGCTGGCGCAGCGGTGCCCAGGGATCCGCCCACGGCAGGCCGCGACGCAATAGACCGCGGCACAATTGCAGCAGGCCGTCGACGTCGTCGAGGTGGACGAATTCCGGCGCCGGTCCATCCGCATGGGGACACTCCATACCCCCGTCGAGACCCTGATTGTGATAGTTCCCCAGCGGCAGGGTGAGGCCCACCGTGGGCAGACCCCAGGCGGTGGTGGCCGTGGCCTCACAGGAGCCGCCGTCCATGATTCGTCGCTGATGGCGGCCCGGCAAGAGACGTTCCGCGACCCCGCTGAGCACCTGCAGAGCGTCGGCGTCGAACACCGTGCGACGGTCCCCCAGGCGCACCACCGGCCCCTTGCCGAGGCGCGCCCCGGGCAGGTTACGCGAGGCCTCCAGACTCACCGCCACCACGGCACGGCGGCGGGCGTCCAGCCAGCCCAGCTCCAGGTGGCGCACGGCGCCGACGAAGCCCACCTCCTCTCCCCGCGTGAGCAGGCCCAAAAATGGCGACGGCTCGGCCCGGCGGCGCCGGTATTGATCGATGGCGGTGGCGACGATGGCGAAGACGCCGCACAGGTCGTCGGCGGCATGGGCGTAGAGGCGGCGGCCACGCGTCCAGCAGGGGCGACGGAAGGCCAGGCCACCGAACAGGTGTTTGGCCGCGGGGCGGGGTGTCAGGGGCTGATCCAGGGTCACCACGGCCGTCTCGATGGCCCAACCCTTTAGGTGGCGTCGCACCTCGCTCAGACGCCCCTCGGCCAGACGCCCGCTCGCATCGCCCAGCCACACCCGCGCCCGGTGCATGTGTTTCACCGGCGAGCCACCGAGCCAGCGGATGGCCAGGCGTCGCGCGTCCAGCCAACGCGTGCCGTGGAAACCCGGGTGGTCCATGTGGGCGACGAACAGGCGCAGCGGCTCGTCGGCCCGCTCGCGCAGGCGCCGGCGGTAAACGGCGGCGGAATCGGCGCCGACCACGATGTTGCCGGCGGGATCGTGGAAGAAAGGCACATGGCCCGCCTCGAGCCGCGCCTCGACACAGCGTGCGACGTGCATCTCACGGAAGGGGGCGGTGGGTTGGGAGAGGATCTCACGCAGCAGCGCCAGGCGCGGCGGCGTCAATAGTGCAGGCACGCGGCTCAGTCCCCGGCCTCGCGCCGGTCACTGAAGCGGGTGATGTCACCCATGTGCACCTCGCCCTCATGGATGGCGCCCTCGGCGATGGCGATGACCGGGCTGGTGAGGCGGCCGCTGATGCGCGCGGTGGAGATGATCTCCATCTTCTCACGGGCGGAGATACTGCCCTCGACACGGCCGGCGATGAGCACATTGTTGGCGCGGATGTCACCGATCCAGTGACCGCCCTCCGCCACTACCAGGGTGCCCTCGAAGTCGCATTCGCCCTCGACCCGGCCGGCGACGATGCAGTGGCCGGCGCCACCGAGCACACCGCGGAATTCCGCCTCCGGGCCGATGCTGGTGGTGAAACCCTCGACCCGGTCGAGGATACGACGTCCGCGTGCACTGCCCAGATTGATGCTGGGTTCCCTGGCCATGGCGCTCTCCTCCGTGTCGTGCGTCTAGTCGCCGTAGCGCTGAAAGACCAGGGTGGCATTGGTGCCACCGAAGCCGAAGCTGTTGGACATCACGGTCTTCAGACCGGCGTTGTCGATGCGCTGACGCACGATGGGCATGTCTGCGGCCTGCGGATCGAGTTCTTCGATATTGGCCGACTCGCAGATGAAGTCCTGCTCCATCATGAGGAGGGAATAGATGGCCTCGTTGACGCCCGCCGCGCCGAGGGCATGGCCGGTGAGGGACTTGGTGGAGTTGATGTAGGGAATACGCTCGGCAAAGACCTCGCGCACCGCGCCCAGCTCCTTCACATCACCCACCGGGGTGCTGGTGCCGTGGGCGTTGATGTAGTCCACCGGACCCTCGACGGTGGCCAGGGCCTGCTGCATGCAGCGCACGGCGCCCTCACCCGAGGGTTGTACCATGTCGTGGCCGTCGCAGGTGGCACCGTAGCCCACCAGCTCGGCGTAGATCTTGGCGCCGCGCGCCAGGGCGTGCTCCAACTCCTCCAACACCACCAGACCGCCCCCCCCGGAGATGACGAAGCCATCGCGGTGGGCATCGAAGGCGCGCGAGGCCTTCTGCGGCGTCTCGTTGTATTTGCAGGACATGGCGCCCATGGCGTCGAACAGCACCGACTGGGTCCAGTGCAGTTCCTCGCCACCGCCGGCGAAGACGATGTCCTGCTTGCCCATCTGGATCAGCTCCATGCCGTTGCCGATGCAGTGCGCGCTGGTGGAGCAGGCGGAGCTGATGGAATAGCTCACGCCCTTGATCTTGAAGGCCGTGCCCAGGCAGGCCGAGGTGGTGCTGCCCATGGTGCGCGGCACCATGAACGGCCCCACCTTGCGTACCCCCTTGCTGCGGGCGATGTCGGCGGCCAGTACCACGTTCTCGTTGGAGGCACCACCGGAACCCACCACCAATCCGCTGCGGGGATTGGAAATCTGGCTCTCGTCCAGCCCCGCATCTTCGAGGGCCTGTTGCATGGCCAGATAGTTGAAGGCCGCGGCATCGCCCATGAATCGGCGCAGCCGGCGGTCGATGAGGGCATCCACGTCCAGGCGCACGGGACCATGGACCCGACTACGGAAGCCGAGCTCGGCATATTCCTCACAGAACTCGATGCCGGGGCGCGCCTCACGCAGGGAGGCCAACACTTCTTCGCGATTATTGCCAATGCTGGAAACCACGCCCAGCCCTGTCACGACGACACGTCTCACGTTGTAGTCCTCAGAAGTTTTCAGTAGAGGTGAACAGACCGACGCGCAAATCCTTTGCCACATAGATCTCCCGCCCATCGACCTCCATGGCGGCGTCGGCGATGCCCATCACCAGCTTGCGCATGATGACGCGCTTGATGTCGATACGGTAGGTCACCTTCTTGTTGGCCGGGGTCACCTGTCCGGTGAACTTGACCTCGCCGGCGCCCAGGGCGCGGCCACGGCCGGGGCCACCACTCCAGCCGAGAAAGAAACCCACCAGCTGCCACATGGCATCGACACCGAGACACCCCGGCATCACCGGATCACCCTTGAAGTGACATTCGAAGAACCAGAGGTCCGGGGTGATGTCCAGCTCGGCGATGATCTCGCCCTTGCCATAGGCACCGCCGTCTTCGGCGATGTGGGTGATGCGGTCGCACATCAGCATGGGCGGCAGCGGCAGTTGTGCGTTGCCCGGGCCAAACAGCTCGCCGCGCCCGCAGGCGAGCAGGTCTTCGCGGCTGTAACTGCTCTGGCGAGATGCGGTATCGGGTTGTACTGAATCCATTGAAAGGGTCCCCATGCTCGGCCCTGTGGCCGGTTGGTCGGTAGATGGCTTGCAACAACTTGCAATACGAGATGAACGGCGGAAAAAGGCCGCGAAACCGTCGCAGTTCACGTGCCGCTGCGGCGGGAGACCGCGAAGATTATCACAGCCCTTCAGGGTTGCGCGACGGGCTGCCCATTCTCCGGGGCAATCTCCATGCGCGGCGCTGGGTGACTCTCGGCGTCGTCGGGATCCGTCCCGGCGCTCACTTCCTCGCCATCCCAGAAGCCGTCGCCATCGCTGTCGAGGCGGGTGGGGTCGGTGAAATACTCCTCCACCTCGAGGCCGTCGCGCAGACCGTCGAAATCGCTGTCGACGCGCTGTGGGTCGCTGCCGAAGTCCTCGATCTCCTCCTCGTTGCTCAGACCGTCGCCGTCCAGGTCGTCGGACTCGGGGCGGCTGTCGGCGTCCAGCGGGTCGCTGTTCAAGCGCACCTCGATGCCATCGAGAAAACCATCGTGATCCGTGTCGACCAGGCGCGGGTGGGTGAAGAACTCCCGCACCTCGCGGCCGTCGTCGAGGCCGTCCGTGTCGGTGTCGCGCAGCCCTGGATCAGTGGCGTATTCGCGTACCTCGTCGAGGTCGCTGAGGCCGTCGCCGTCGCGGTCCTGTGCCGGCGGCACGGCGACGGCCGGCTGCAGGCACAACAGGCCGAGGCACAGAGCAAAACAGATGGCGCACCTCATGCCTGGCGCCGCTGTACGTCGATGACGTTGGGCAACTGCTCGATACGGCTCAGGGCCCGGCTGAGCTGATCCACGTCCTGCACGTCCAGCGACAGGGTCATCTCGGCGACCAGCGTCTTGCGGTCGGTGAAGGTGTTCACCCCCATGAGATTGAGGTGGTCGTTGCTGAGCACCTCGGTGATGTCGCGCAGCAGGCCCTGGCGGTCGTAGGCGCGCACCTGGATGTCCACCGCATAG
>JANTGX010000059.1 GCA_024762755.1 Gammaproteobacteria bacterium | reverse complement strand
GGCATCGTCGGGGTCGACGGCTTGTCCCTTGGCGTTGACCAGGGGCTGGTCGTAGTCGTTCCAGCCGCGCAGACCGGTCTTCAGGGAGCGCGCATGGGTGAAGCCCATCTGCTGCAGGGTACAGACGGCGAGCGCGCTGCGATTGCCTGAGCGACAGATGAGAACCACGTCCACATCCCGGTCGCGGGCGAGATCCGGCACGGTTTCGTCGTAGTCCCAGTCGCAGGCGGCCTCGAGCACACCGCGCGGTACGTTGATGGAATCGGGGATGTGCAGGTAGTCGTATTCGTAGGGCTCGCTGACATCGACCAGGAGCAGGGACTTGCCCTGTTCCAATTCATCGGCAAGGTCCCAGGGAAATACCTCGGTGATCTGGGGCAGGCATTCGTTGACCAGGTCGGTGTAGGTTTTTCGCATCTCGTGCTCCGTTTGGATGGGGTCGGAAATTTCTCTTTTTGCCACAGAGGCACGGAGTACACAGAGAAAAAGACAACAGGGATCTACCGCCAGAAAATCACATCAACAACTTTGTGTCCCTGGCGGTAAAAGAATAATCCACGACTAATTCCAATCATCTTTTCTCTGTGTACTCCGTGCCTCTGTGGCAAGCGGGCTTTTCAACGCCCCGGCGGCGGCCGCCGACGCCCGAGGCCCTGTTCGACGGCGATCACGGCGGCCTCCACACGCGAGCGCACATTGAGTTTGCGCAAGATGGCCTTGACGTGCAGCTTGACGGTGCCGTCGGTGATGCCCAGTTCACGGGCGATGACCTTGTTGCTCTGTCCCTCGGCGAGGTGTTCGATGATCTCCAGTTCGCGCGGGGTGAGGCTGGAGAGGGGCGTCTCTTCTTCCTCTTCGTCGCTCTGGCCGGTGAGGGCGCGGGCCAGGGTGCCGGCCAGTTGCGGGGCAACCACGGTCTCGCCTTCGACGATGCGGCGCAGGGCCGCCACCAGGTCTTCCGGGTCCATGTCCTTGAGCAGGTAACCCTGGGCGCCATTGCGCAGGGACTCCACCAAGTCGCGTTCCTCACTGCTGGTGGTGAGCATGGCGATGGGTGCCGTGATGCCGGACTCGCGCAGGCGGTTGAGTACGGCCAGGCCGTCCATGTCGGGCATGCGCATGTCCAGCAGGATCACGTCGGGGGCGCTCTGTTGAGCGAGTTCCAGACCCTCGTGGCCGGTGCTCGCTGCACCGACCACCTCGATGCCGCTGCGTTCGAGCAGGTTCTTCAGGCCGAGGCGGAACAGGGTGTGGTCGTCGATGAGAAGTACCCGCATGGGCTTAGCCGGTCTCCTGGGTAAAGGGGGTTGGACGAGGTCTGCCGCCATCCTGACCATATTGCAGCATCAATTCAACCCGCGTGCCCTCGCCCTGTTCGCTCTCGATGGTGAGTGTGGCGCCGATGCGGCTGGCGCGCTCCTGCATGATGGTGAGACCGACATGCTCTCCGGGTTGGCCGTTGCTGACCTGGCTGGCAATGCCGCGGCCATCGTCCTCGATGAGGACGTTGAAGGTGTCTTCGTCCTGCTGGCAGCGCAGCAGGACGCGCACGTTTTCGGCCCCGCTGTGCTTGCGGATATTGGCCAGGGACTCCTGGATGATGTGCAGCACGTGCACCTCTTGCACCGGCGGCAGGCGGAGATCCTGACATTCGTTCTGAAAGAAGATGTGGATCTCGCTTTCTTTCTTGAAGCGTTCCACGAGATTTTCGATGGCCGGGATCAGGCCGCGTTCGTCCATGCGCACACGGAAGTGGGTCAGCAGTTCACGCAGCTCGATGTTGGCCTCGTCCAGGCCGCCCCGGAGCTGGTCGAGTTCCTGTTGCAGAATCTCCTCGTCATGCTGGCGAAAGGCTTGGTGCATGAGGCTGACACGAAAGCGCAGGCTGGCCAGGGTCTGGGCCAGGGAGTCGTGCAGCTCGTGGGCCAGCATGGTGCGCTCCTGCATCAGCGACAGGCGTTTCGTCTCCTCGTCGAAGCGCGACTTGGCGATGGCCATGCTGAGGTGTTGGCCAATGTTGGTGAGGATGTCCTGGATGTCCGTGCGCGTGGTCAGGCCCAGTTTCTCGACGAATAGGGTGTACAGACCTAGGGTCTGATTCTGATAGCGCAGGGGGATGGAGATGCTGTCGAGTTTGTCGCCGGCGAAGAGCAGGTCTTTGACGATATTGGGACAGTGCTGGTGGTCGGCTGGACAGAGGATCATGTTGTGCTGGAAATCCTGTGCGCACAGACAGCGTTCCAAGGGGGCCTGGCGGATGCTCTCGATGGTCTCTTCGTCCAGGCCGACGCTGGCGACCAGGCGCATCTGATCGTCGTCGGTCACCAGGCGCACGGTGCCGGCATGGGCGTAGAGGATCTCCGTCAGGGTGTGCAGATAGCCGGCCAGAAGATCGTCGAGGTCGTTGGCGGCGTTACTGCGCGCGGCGACGTCGTAGAGGATCTCCAGCGAACGGGTCTTGCGCTGCAGGCGCAGGGTCTGGCGATTGACGCGCTCGTCCATTTCGCGGCTGAGTGAGCGTAGGGATTCGCCGAGGTCGTTGATATCGCGGGCCAGGCCGGCAAACTCGCCGTGGCGGGGTTCGGGCATACGCACGGAGAGATTGCCACCGCGCATCTGTTGGGCCCAATTGCGCAGCTGCACCAGAGGCGTGAGCAAGTGAGTCTTCAGTCGACGCAGGGTGAGGAAGACGAACAGCAGGCCGACACCCGCGGCAAAGGCCTGCAGCAGGAGCAGTCGCTCTTGCAGCGGGGGCCAATGCAGGGCCGCCAAGCCGAGCAGGGGCAGGGCGATGAACAGTAGGACGATACCCGCCAGGGGGGCGAGCAGGGCGCTGTTGTCCACGGGCAGCGGGGGCAGGACACCCGCGGCCTTGTGCTTGGGGCGTTGGCCCGTCGCCGGCGCCAGTGGCGCCTCGCTGCGGGGCAATGCGTGTTTATTCGGGGAGGGCATCGTCCTCGGTGGGCGGCTTGTAGTTGGGATCGTTGGGGTTGAGGAAGATGAAGTGGAATTTGCCGGGCTCGATCTCGACGAAGTCCATGTGGGCCCCGTTGAGGAGTTCCAGGTGCGCGGGGGAGACGACGAGGGTGATGCCATCGATCTCTTCGCGTACGTCGTCCTCTTTGATCTCATCGAAACCCATGCCGTAGTCGATGGTCTCGTCGGCGCTCATCTGCGCCGCGATACGCAGCGCGGTTTCATCGCCTTCGTTTTGCGCGATGGCTTGTTTGATCTGTTCGATGGCGGCGGGTGAAAGGCTAATCAGGCTCATGATGTCAAATTCTCGATAGTTGGCGAATAGAGGTTGGATGGCTGCTCGCCTTGCTGGCGGTAGGGACGACCGGCATCGAGACGGCGCGAGCAGACGTCAGTGCTGCTGGCCGGCGGCGAGGGGCCTCTGAGCCATCTTTTGCTGTCGGACGTAATCGACGAAGCGGGCGACCCAGTGATTTCCAGCGACGTCGCGCAAATGGGCATAGCAGGCCAGGGTGTTGCGATACAGCAGGCCGTCGTGGCGCTCGTCGATACCCGTGCCGCGGATTATCTCATAGGCGAAGGGCAGGTCTGCGGACAGGTTCTCCAACGCCGAGTAGTGGAATTCGTGGGCATTGATGACCGGCTCCGCCGCCTCGCCGGGCCACGGCATGGCCGGGGTCTCTTTCAACTGCACCAGACCACGGCCCTGTGGACGCCGATGCATGACGCTGTCGGCGGGGATGGCGCCGACCATCTCGCAGCGTTTTCCCTGCCAGGTGATACTGCGGGTCAGGTACATGAGCCCACCACACTCGGCATAGGTGGGCAGCCCGGCATCGATGGCGCGGCGTATGTCTTGGCGCAGTCGGTGGTTGGCCTCCAGTGCCTGCATCTGGGTCTCGGGGAAGCCACCACCGATGAACAGACCATCGATGGCCGGTGGGAGTTCCACGTCCCGCGTGCTATCGAAGGGCACCAGCTCCGCACCGGCCGCGGCAAAGGCGTCGAGGTCGTCGGGATAATAGAAGCCGAAGGCCGCATCGCGGGCGATGGCGATGCGCAGATCGCTGGCGGGAGGGGTGGCGACGGGCGCCGGCGCGGTCACCGGCAGGGGATGCGCGGCAGCGATTTGCAGCAGCCGGTCGAGGTCCACCTGCCGTTCCACCGCCTGTGCCAGGGCCTCGATCTGCCGTTCCACGGCGGAGGCCTCGTTGCTGGGCACCAGGCCCAGATGGCGCTCGCAGATCTGCAGCGCCGGGTCGCGATGGACCGCACCGACCACCGGTACGTCGGTGTAGTGGTCGATGACCGCGCGCAGCTTGGCCTCGTGGCGATGGCCACCCAGTTGGTTGAGGATCACACCGGCGATCTTCACGCGAGGGTCGAAGGCCTGATAACCGAGGATCAAGGGGGCGATACCGCGGGTCATCCCCTGGGCGTCGATGACCAGGATGACGGGCGCCTCGAGCAGGGTGGCGAGGGCGGCATTGCTATTGCTGCCATCGAGGTCGAGGCCGTCGTAGAGACCTTTGTTGCCCTCGGTGAGGCAGAGGTCGGCGCCGATTCCGCGGCTGGCCTTGGCGAGGATCTCTTCACGCGACAGGGTGTTGAAGTCGAGGTTGAGGCAGTCGTGCCCCGCGGCGCGGGACAACCACATGGGATCGATGTAGTCCGGTCCCTTCTTGAACGGCTGGACCTGCAGCCCACGACGCCGAAAGGCGGCACACAGGCCGATGCTGAGCGTGGTCTTGCCCGACGATTTGTGTGCGGCAGAAATGAAAAGCTGTGGCATGCGTGTCTGTGCGTGCGGTGGCGGGGGCGTCAGGCCGCGGCGCCGAAGGCCTCGCGTTTGCGTGCGGCCCACATCTCAGCGGCCTGTTGTTCGGCCTCGGCGATGCTACCGGCGCGGCCCATCAGTTTGAGGGCGATGGCCGCGGTCCCGACGGCGGCGGCGGTGCCGTATTCGTCGTCGCTACGGCCTTCCCAGACGGCGCGCAGACGCGATATGTCCAGCGACTCGTCTTTCATGTGCCGCTTGGCGAACATGGGCGGCCACTCTTCCTCGCTCAGCACACCCTCGTGCACGCTCTGCACCAGGCAGGGTTGATCGGGGTTGCGTTCGATCTCGCCACCCTCGCCCTTGATCACGGCCAGGTGCGGTTGACCGAGCAGGAGGGCGGCCTCCTGGTGCATGGGGCGGTAGCCGGGGTGGAAGATGCCCTGCATCACATACGGGGCAGAGAAAGGGTTGAGCATGCGGGCAATGGTATGCACCGGCGAGCGTAGGCCGAGGAGGGGACGCAGCTCGATGATCTGGTGCAATTTGGGTGAGAGGAATTCCAGGTCGAGATAGGCGAAGCCGGTCGTGGCGATCCGATCGGAGGCCTCTTGCAGCGAGCCGACGGGCGGGATGCCGAGGCCTTGCAGGACATCCTTGGTGTAGATCCTGCCCGCGGTGTGGCCGCTGGCCCCATGCATGAAGACCTTGAAGCCGTTCTGGGCCAATAGCAGGGTGCTAAGGATGAACCAGGGCAACTGCCGCCGTTTGCCGGCGTAGGATGACCAGTCGAGATCCACGGGAGTGGCGTCTTCGGGGAGCTGGATGGTGTCGCGTACGGCACGGATGAAGCCGGCCAATTCTTCGGGCTCTTCCTCCTTCACGCGCAGCAGCATGAGATAGGCCCCCAGCTGTTCGGGCAAGACCTCGTCTTGCATGACCATACGGAAGGACTCGTAGGCCTCTTCCTGGGTCAATGCGCGGGAGCCGTTTTTTCCCTTGCCGAGGATACGGACGTACTGTGCGAAAGGGTGTTCAGTCTGCATGGTGTCGTTTCCAGAAAATGTTGAACGATGCGCCGAGGTGCCTGGGAGCCATCTGTTGCGGCGGTGGGAGGGCGGCCATTCTGCCGCTCTAATTAGTTAGCCAGCCTGTCCAATTCCGACAGCTTCCCGAGACCAAGAATGTCTGTTGTCGATCTGCACTTCGGGAGGAACAATGGCGGCGCTGATTGGCCAGGCGCCGCCGTCGGTAGGGCCGTTCACGACGGATGGCCGAGTCGATTATGCCGGCGGCTTGTAATGGGGGTCCACATCCGCATCTGCCAGGCTCAAGGGTAGGAATTTCATCAAGCGCACGGCGACCGCGACCAGGGCCAAGGCGAAGGCGAAACCACCCATGCCGAGGAGGGTCTCGGCCAGACTGGGCGTGTAGGGGTTGACCACGCCATCGAAGAAGCTGCTGCTGACCTCTTTGCCCGGGAAGAGCTGTAACGGGAAGGCCTGACCGCCGATGATGATCACATACATGATGGAGAAGCCGCCGGCAATGACCAGCAGGGCCGCGGTGGTGGCCCATCCCATGGAGGCACGAAAGGGCTTGAAATAGGCGATGGCCAGTGGGACCAGGGTGCCGAGCAGGATATACCCGACCCAGAAGAGACCGCTGTAGACGTTGTTGCCGTCGAGGATGAACTGCTCGACGCCATGGTGCTCCGCCGCATAGAGATTGGTCAGGTGGAACACGATGACGAAGAACACAGCAGTGGCAGCGAACAGGCCGAGCAGACGCTGCAGGCGGTTGATCATGAAACCGCCGATGGAGCGTCCTCCCCAGCGATAGGCGGCGAAGACCACGAGCATGAAGATGGCCAGGCCGAAGGAGAAGGAAAGGGCGATGAACATGGGCGCCATGATGGCGGCATCATAGGCCTGACGGGCGACCAGGAAGCCAAAGATGGAACCCGTGCCGGTGGTGAGGATGAGACGCCAGAGAAAGGCGAAGAAGCCCACGCGCTTGCTGTATTGGCTGACACTCTTGTCCATCATGGTGAGCAGATAGGCGGCGACGATGGCGATGAAGCCGGTATACAGGATGATGTTCCAGGCGAAGATGGACTTCAGATTGAGGTGGGTCATGGCGACGATGAGACGGTCGGGATGTCCCAGATCGAGCACCAGGACGACGAGACCACCCACCAGCAGGGCGATGGCGAGCAGACCCGAGAGGCGTGACAGCGGCTTGAGCGGGGTACGGCCGAAGACGGAGGCCATGGAGGCCACGTTGAGGGCGCCCGAGGCGGCGACGATGAGGAATACGGCAAACACATGCGGCATGCCCCAGACGATCTGGTTGGTCATTCCGGTGACCCAGTGACCGTTGTGTTCCATGTAATAGGCAGCGCCAAGTCCGCTGGCGATCAACAGTCCCAGAATACCCAGCAAGGCGTAATAGCCCGTACTGGTGCCGGCAAGCTCGCGGAAGGTGGTTGGTTTCATGGCTCTTCGCTCGTTGTTATCACGTGAGTTCTGGCAAGGCCTTGTGGCGCATTGTGCATTGTTGTGGTTACAGCTTGGGGCGAATGGTGGCCTGCCCCGACGAATCGATGGGTCTGAACGTCACAGATGCTCGTAGCGAACACCCAGGTCGAGGCCCAGGTCGCCGCGGATCTGTGTGCTCGGTTCACTGGCCAAGCGGCGTGCAATGGCGCTGGAGGGATCCTTGAGATCACCAAACAGGATCGCCTTCTCCGGACAGGCCTCGGCGCAGGCAGGCTGCTCACCACGATCGACACGGTTGACGCAGAGATTGCAGCTTTCGACGGTGCCCTTGCCGCGCGGCGAATCGACCCGTTGATCGTGCAGGTCTTCGTGCACGAAGGAGCGTGCTTTGTAGGGGCAGGCCATCATGCAATAGCGGCAACCGATGCACAGGTGCTTGTCCACCTGCACGATACCGTCGGCCCGTTTCATCGAGGCACCCGTGGGGCAGACATCGACGCAGGGGGGGTGGGCGCAGTGTTGACACATCATGGGTAGCGACGTTTGATATCCGGTGGCACGGTCACGCACGGTCACTTTACGGATCCACTGTGCCTTTTGCTCCGGCCGAGAATGCTGTTCGTCATGGCTTCCACGACCCCAGCCATGTTCCATCTCACAGGCCTTTACACATTCATCGCAGTCACTGGCACATTTGCTGGTATCGATGAGCAGACCCCAGCGGTTCTTGCTGGTGGCCGGCTGGTCGGCCGGTCTGGCCTCGGCGACGGCATTCAGCAGTAGTCCGGAACCGAAGGTGATACCGGCGGTGACGGCAGCCGACTGTCCCAGGAATCGACGACGATAACTGTCGATCTTGTTGTCGTTCATCTTCTTCGCCTCGCTCATAGCGCACCATCCTTTGCTGCCGGTTCGGGCGTCGATACATGGCATTGCCAGCAGTCCACGGTCACCGCCGCATAGTCATGGCATTCGCGACAGAAATGTCGGGGATCACTCACCGTAACCGGCTTGCCATCGGCACCCTTGACGACGTGACAAGAGAAACAGTTTTTCAGGCTGTGTTTCTTGGTGCGAATACCTCGTCGGACAGTGTCCTCGCGCTGGTGCATGAGGAGTTCCATGTGGTTGCGGCGCATGAATTCCGTCTCTTCCACACACTGCTTTCCCTTTATCGCCTGAGGAATATCAGGCACGGGTGCAGCCGCCCATGCCGGCACCAAGGTGGCGAACAATATGAGGCTCAGCAGTAAGTGGTATCGGCGGTGGCTTTTCACAGCATTGGCTCCCAATTCACACCCCTCGTTAAGGACGATCTGCGTGATGAACGACGATGTAGCAGGTTCTATTCGCCCAGTCCCATCTTGATGTAGCCGGTGGGGCAGACATCGGCACAGATGTGGCAACCGATACAACGGGTGTAATCGGTGTCCACGTAGCGACCGATGGTGTGCTTCTCCTTGTCGACCTTGTGCACGGCGTCTTGCGGGCAGTAGATGACGCAGTTGTCACATTCGAAGCAGAGACCACAACTCATGCAACGACCGGCCTCTTCGACGACTTCGGGCTCAGGCAGCGGCTGTACTCGCTCTTCGAAATGACCCAGGACGTGTTCGGCATCGGGTACGATTTCTTCACGCATATGCCGGGGCGTATAGGAGAAATGGCCCAGGAACAGCTCGTCGGCGGAGACGATGGAGAAGGCCGAACGATCCTCGAAGTTGTGGATGGCATAGTCGGCGTCCGATGTACCACGGCGTCCGCGATCGATACCGCGGGTATGCTCGTCGCCCTCGGGCTTGAAGGGTTGCGGTGCCAGATGCTGTTCGCGCAGTTTCTTCAGCAGGTTGAAGTGGTGTACGTCCACCTTGGGACGATTACCCATGGGTTGTTGCTTGAGGTAGTGGTCGATACTTTCGGCGGCAACCGAGGCCTGGCCGATGACAGTGGTCAGCAGGTGTGGCTGTACGATATCGCCGGCAACGAAGTAGCCTTCTTTGTCAGGCATCTTGAAGTTGCTGTCGGCGTTCATCAGGCCACGCTCATTGGCCAGTGATTCGATGCCATCGAGACGACCGGTCTGGCCGATGGCCGAGACGATGAGATCGGCCTCGATATCGAATTCGGAGCCTTCGATGGGCTCCATCTTGCCGTTTTCCCATTTCAGCTTGCGCACGCGCAGAGCCTTGGCCATGCCATCCTCGCCGAGTACGACCTCGACGGGATCCAGCGAACCGATGATCTCCACGCCTTCGCGGGTTGCATCGTCGATTTCGTGCTGAGAGGCGGTCATGTCCGTGATGGGGTGACGGGAGACCAGCGTGACCTCCACGGGTACGTGCCGTGCAGTGGGCGGTAGGGGCTGGTCGGTGTCGCTCTTGATCACCTTTTCGGGACGCGCCTCGGGACCAGCATCCTCAACCATACCGATGCGGCGGGCAACGGAGGCGACGTCGATGGAGGTGTCGCCACCGCCGACCACGACGACCTTGCCGGTGACGGCCTTCAAGTGGCCCTTGTTGAAGGCCTCGAGAAAGGCGACACCACTCACGCAATTGGGCGCTTCGTCGAAGTGCGGAATGGGCAGGCCACGTCCATTCTGGGCGCCAATGGCGAAGAGGATGGCATCGTAGTCC
>JANTGX010000058.1 GCA_024762755.1 Gammaproteobacteria bacterium | reverse complement strand
ATTGAGGTTCACCGGGGGACAGCCCCCATTCTAGGTCTGGGCCAAGGGCATTGCCATGGCCTGAATTGCAACAAACCACCCACGACACCATCGCAAGTGGTCCTCGAGTGAACGATATGGGGGCGGTGGCGGCCGATTTCATCGACGGCGTCACACAAGCGTGTAAAGATACGCCTCCTCATCCTGCGCACTGCTATATATAGAACCAGATATAGAACCAGAACCCACGGCTTCTGGTGAAGACTGTCGGAGCGGCCCCGATGTCCGAACACCTCATCGTCTATTGCACCTGTCCCGATGGCGAGACCGCGGATCGGCTGGCCGGCGCGCTGGTGGAGCAAGGCCTGGCCGCCTGCGTGGCGGTATTGCCCGGCGTGCGATCCACCTACCGCTGGCAGGGTCGGCTGGAACAGGCCGACGAGTTCCAACTGCAGGCCAAGACCACGCGGACGGCCTACCCGGCCCTCGAGGCCGCCCTGCTGCGCCAGCACCCCTATGAACTTCCCGAGATCGTCGCAGTCCCTATCGCTCAGGGACTGGCGGGCTATCTCGCCTGGATCGATGACAACGTCACCAACGAGAACACATAACATGACACGCATCCGACGCCTCTGCTGGCTTCTGCTGGCCCTCGCCCTTCTCCCCACCGCCCAGGCCGCCGTCGGTGCCGCCGGCGAGGACGAAGAACCCCTCATGCCGGATCAGGCGTTCGTCCTCAACGCCCGCATGCTCGACGACCACACCCTGCGTGCCGAATGGCACATCGCCGACGGCTACTACCTCTATCGCAACAAGTTCAAGTTCCGTAGCGACACCCCCGGCATCACCCTGGGAGAGCCCGCCTACCCCGCCGGCAAGGTAAAGAAGGACGAATTCTTCGGCAAGGTCGAGATCTACCGCCACGACGTCGCCATCGACATCCCCGTGCAGCGGCAGGGCGATGCCCAAAACCTGCAAGTGACCATCACCTCGCAGGGCTGCGCCGACATGGGTATCTGCTACCCCCCGCAGACCAAGACCATCACCCTGCCCCTGCCGCCGGCAGCGGCCCCCACCGCAGCGTCGACGCAAACGGGCGAGAAGGGCTTCGATCCCCTCGGCGCGCTGAAACAGTTGGGTGACCAGCTCGGCCTGGGTGGTGACGAGGGCTTCCTACCACCGGAACAGGCCTTCATTCCCAGCGTCACGGTCGTCGACGGCCACACCCTGCGCGCCCATTTCGACATCGCCGATGGCGTCTACCTCTACCGCGACAAGCTCCGCTTCGCCCTCAAGGACACGCCCGGCATCCGCCTCGGCCAGCCGGTGCTGCCGGCGGGCGACGAGAAGGTCGACGAATCCTTCGGCAAGATGGTGGTCTACCATCATGACCTCGACGTGGACATCCCCCTCACCCGCGAACGCCTCGAGGCCACCGACGCCACCGTGGTGCTCGACTATCAGGGCTGTGCCGACGCCGGCTTCTGCTACCCGCCCACCAGCCGTGAGATCCCCGTACACCTGCCTGCGGTCACCACCGCGGCGCCCGCGGGGCCCGCCACCACCGCCACACCGGCGGTCTCCGAGCAGGACCGCATCGCCGAATCCCTGGCCAGTGGCAGCACCGTGCTCACGGTACTCACCTTCTTCGGCTTCGGCCTGCTACTGGCCTTCACGCCCTGCGTGTTCCCCATGATCCCCATTCTCTCCAGCATCATCGTTGGCCAGGGCGAGGGGCTCACCACCCGGCGCGCCTTCGTCATGTCGCTGGTCTATGTACTGGCCATGGCGGTCACCTACACCGTCGCCGGCGTGATCGCGGGGCTGTTCGGCGAAAACCTGCAAGCGGCCTTCCAGAACCCCTGGATCCTCGGCACCTTCGCCGCCGTGTTCGTCGCCCTCGCCCTGTCCATGTTCGGCTTCTTCGAGCTGCAGATGCCCAGCTTCCTGCAGAGCCGCCTCACCGAGGTGAGCAATCGCCAGCAGGGCGGCACCCTCACCGGCGTCGCCGTGATGGGCTTTCTCTCCGCCCTCATCGTCGGCCCCTGCGTGGCGGCGCCGCTGGCCGGCGCCCTCATCTATATCGGCCAGACCGGCGACGCGGTGCTCGGCGGCATGGCCCTGTTCGCCCTCAGCCTGGGCATGGGTGCGCCGCTGCTGGCCATCGGCACCTCAGCCGGCAAGCTGCTGCCCAAGGCCGGGCCGTGGATGGACGCCATCAAGGCCGTATTCGGCGTGCTGCTCCTGGCGGTGGCCATCTGGATGCTCGAACGCATCCTGCCGGCGGCCATCAGCATGCTGCTGTGGGCCATCCTGTTCATCGTCTCCGCCGTCTACATGGGCGCCACGGAGCCGGTCGGCGAGGGCAGCGGCTGGCGCAAACTGTGGAAGGGGCTGGGCCTCGTCATCCTCATCTACGGCGGGTTGATCCTGGTGGGGGTGGCGGCCGGCGGCAAGGACGTCATGCAGCCCCTGCATGGGCTGGGTGCCGGCACGACCGCCGCCGGCAACCAGAGCCATGGCGCCGAGCTGTCCTTCAAGCGCATCAAAGGGCTCGCCCAACTCCAGGCCGAGATCGCCAAGGCCAGCGCCGCCGGCAAGCCGGTCATGCTCGACTTCTACGCCGACTGGTGCGTCTCCTGCAAAGAGATGGAGAAATACACCTTTGCCGATCCCGCCGTGCAGCAGGCCCTGCAGGGTACGCTCCTGCTGCAGGCCGACGTGACCAAGAACGACGCCGAAGACAAGGCCCTGCTCAAGCACTTCGGCCTCATCGGCCCGCCTTCCATCCTGTTCTTCGGCCCCGACGGCCAAGAACGCCGTGCCTATCGCGTGGTCGGATTCATGCCCGCCGAGGCCTTCCGTGAGCACCTGCGCCAGGCCCTCGGCGGGTAAACCCGACCGATGCAACTCAACCAGGCGCAGCGCATCGCGCTCTATGTGCTGACCTTCATCGTCGGCATGTGGGGCGGTGAACTACTGATCCGCCAGTTCAGCCAGGACACGGCGACACAGGTCCAATCCCTCCTCGGACAGCCGGCCGCCGACTTCTGCCTGCCCGACCTGGAAGGCAGCGAACATTGTGTCGACGAGTGGGCCGGCAAGGTCCGCGTGATCAACTTCTGGGCCACCTGGTGCCCGCCCTGCCAACGCGAGACCCCCCTGTTCGTCGAACTGCAAGAGACCTACGGCGCGCGTGGGCTGCAATTCATCGGCGTCGCCATCGATGACGCCGACAAGGTGCGCGACTTCATCGACACCCACGGCGTGGAATATCCCATGCTCATCGGCCAGGACGAGGCCATCGCCGCGGCCAAACGCTATGGCAACCGCTATGGCGCCCTGCCCTATACGGTGATCGTGGATCGAGAGAACCGCATCCGGCACATCGTGCACGGCGAACTGAGCCGCAACGAGGCACGCACCGAGATACTGCCGCTGCTCTAAGGGGCCTCCCGTTATTTCGGCGCAATTTGCGCCGAATATCCGAAAATCGGCGCAAATTCGCCGAATATTTCCCGCATAGATCGTGGACAAAGGCGCGCGCACTGGGCCATAATCGCCGCCCGAGCACCGGGCAAATGGTGCTCCATGGCGGACGAGCCCCAATCCGCAGACGGCCTCCCAGGGCCATGCATTCAAGCCGGCGCGACCGGTCCCGATGGCAAGGTGGACAATGGCAAACATCCTGCTCCTCAACGGCCCCAACCTGAACCTGCTGGGCACGCGGGAACCCGACCACTACGGCCGTGCCACGCTGGCGGAGATCGAGCAGCAGTTGCGCCAGCGCAGCGAGGCCGCCGGTCATCGACTGGACAGCCTGCAAAGCAACCACGAAGGGGCATTGGTGGATCGTATCCACCAGGCACGGGACGAAGACGTCGCCTTCATCATCATCAATCCCGCCGCCTTCACCCATACCAGCGTCGCCCTGCGTGACGCCCTCGCGGCCGTCGCCATCCCATTCATCGAGGTGCACCTGTCCAACGTCCATGCCCGCGAGCCATTCCGCCGGCATTCCTATTTTTCCGACCTGGCCGAAGGCGTCATCAGCGGCCTCGGCAGCCGTGGCTACACACTGGCCCTGGATGCCGTCATCGAACGACTGAACCCACTCTAAACCGAACCGAGTACGCCCATGGATATACGCAAAATCAAGAAACTCATCGAACTGTTGGAAGAGTCCGACATCGCCGAACTGGAGATCCACGAAGGTGAAGAGTCGGTGCGCATCAGCCGCCATGGCACCGCCCCGGTGGTGACTCAGGCCATGCCCACGGTAGCGGCACCAGCGCCGGCGCCGGCGGCAGCGCCCACCCCCGCGGCAACAACGAGCGAGGAACCCGCCAGCAGTGGCCACACCGTCGATTCGCCCATGGTGGGCACCTTCTATCGAGCCCCCTCGCCGGGCGCCGAACCCTTCGTCAAAGAGGGCCAGCGCGTGGAGGTGGGCGACACCCTCTGCATCATCGAGGCCATGAAACTGCTCAACCAGATCGAATCCGACAAGGCCGGCATCGTCACCGCCATCCTGGTGGAGAACGGTGAACCCGTCGAATTCGGCGAACCCCTGTTCGTCATCGAATAAGACGCCCGCCCCGCGACCTGTCCGCGGGCCCGAGTCATCGCCACAAGAGCCATTACAGATACCATGTTCGACAAGATAGTCATCGCCAACCGCGGCGAGATCGCATTGCGCATCCTGCGCACCTGTAAAGAAATGGGGATCCGCACCGTCGCGGTCCACTCCAGCGCCGACCGCGACCTGAAACACGTGCGTCTGGCCGACGAATCGGTGTGCATCGGCCCGCCTCCTTCCGCCGAGAGCTACCTCAACATCCCCGCCATCATCAGCGCCGCCGAGGTCACCGATGCCATGGCCATCCACCCCGGCTATGGCTTTCTCGCCGAGAACGCCGACTTCGCCGAGCGCGTCGAGCAGAGCGGCTTCGCCTTCATCGGCCCGCGTGCGGAGACCATCCGCCTGATGGGCGACAAGGTGTCCGCCATCGAGGCCATGAAGGCCTCCGGCGTGCCCTGCGTGCCCGGCTCGGACGGCCCCCTCGGCGACGACCCGGAGACCAACATCAAACTGGCCCGCGGCATCGGCTACCCCATCATCATCAAGGCCGCGGCCGGTGGCGGTGGTCGTGGCATGCGTGTGGTACACAGCGAGGCGGCCCTGCTCAACGCCATCTCCCTGACCCGCGCCGAGGCCCAGGCGGCCTTCGGCAGCGACGTGGTGTACATGGAGAAATTTCTCGAGAACCCCCGCCACATCGAGATACAAGTGCTCTCCGACCAGCACGGCAACGCCATCCACCTGGGCGAGCGGGACTGCTCCATGCAGCGCCGCCACCAGAAGGTGGTGGAGGAGGCTCCGGCCCCCGGCGTCACCCCCGAGATGCGCGCCGAGATCGGCGGTCGCTGCGCTGAGGCCTGTCGCAAGATCGGCTACCGCGGGGCCGGCACCTTCGAGTTCCTGTACGAAAATGGCGAGTTCTATTTCATCGAGATGAACACCCGCATCCAGGTGGAACACCCGGTCACCGAGATGATCACCGGCGTCGACCTGGTGAAGGAACAGATCCGCATCGCCGCCAACGAGACCCTCAGCCGGCGGCAGGAAGACATCACCGTCCTCGGCCACGCCTTCGAATGCCGACTCAATGCCGAAGACCCCGAGACCTTCATGCCCAGCCCGGGCACCATCACCCAGTTCCATGCCCCGGGCGGCCTCGGTGTCCGCGTCGATTCGCACATCTACAACGGCTATCGCGTACCGCCCTATTACGACTCCATGATCGGCAAGCTCATCGTCCATGCCGAGGATCGCGAGACGGCCATGGCACGCATGCGCACTGCCCTGGGCGAGGCCATCATCGAAGGCATCAAGACCAACATCCCCTTGCATCTGGACATCTTCAACGACGCCGCCTTCGCCAGCGGCGGCACCAACATCCACTATCTGGAAAAGAAGCTCGGGCTATGACGGGCCGTGTTGGCTGCGGAGTATTCGGTCTTGAGTCGACGCGACACACCCCTCGCGACACACTCGGTTCGATACTCCACACTCGGTAACTGAGCACTCGGCGCCACCCACCATGCCCTGGCTACAACTCACCCTCGAAACCTCGCCCGAGGATGCCGAACGTATTGCCGACGGCCTGAGCGAACTCGGCGCCAGTGCCGTGACCCTGCAGGACGGCGCCGACCAACCCCTCTACGAACCCCCACCGGGGGCAACCCCCTTGTGGTCCGACACCCGCGTCATCGGCCTGTTTGCCGCCGACTGCGACCCGCAGGCCATCACCGCGCAGTTGTCCGAGCGGCTGGCCCTGGACCCGCTGCCCCCCTGGCGCGTCGCCCCCCTGGAGGACAAGGACTGGGAACGCGCGTGGATGGACCGCTTCCAGCCCATGCGCTTCGGCGAGCGCCTGTGGATCGTGCCCAGCTGGCACGCCGCAGTGGACGAGGCGGCCGTCAACATCCTGCTCGACCCCGGTCTCGCCTTCGGCACCGGCACCCACCCCACTACCGCCCTGTGCCTGGAATGGCTCGACGCCCACGGCGCCGCGCACGACGAGGTCATCGACTACGGTTGTGGTTCCGGCATCCTCGCCGTGGCCGCCCTCAAACTGGGCGCCGGCCACGTGTGGGCCGTGGACAACGACCCCCAGGCGCTCATCGCCAGCCGCGACAATGCGCGCAAGAACGGCGTCGAGAACCGCCTCGATGTGGTGGCGCCCGAGGCCCTGCCGGCCCTGCAGACCCCGCTGTTGTTGGCCAACATCCTCGCCCAGCCTCTGATGTCCCTGGCCGAGACCTTCGCCGACCACGTCGCCCCCGGCGGTCACGTCGTCCTCTCCGGCATCCTCGCCGAACAGGCCGACGAGGTCGCCGCACACTACCGGCCTTGGTTCGACATGGACCCGGCAGTCCAGCGCGAGGAGTGGGTGCGCCTCAGCGGCACTCGGCGCGACTGAGGGGATTTTTTGCGAACCCGTTCATAGTTTTCAACTTTTCGCCCCAGCGGCCGATATTTCCGGTGACCCACTCCCACACCGGAATGTCATGAATCCACTCAAATTACGCCTGCCCATCCCCGCTGGCATCGACGGCCACGCCCAGCCCCCCAGCACCGCCGGCATCCGCGACTGGCTAGCCAGCCTGCCGGCGCAAGACCCCGTGGCCTGCCTGTCACAGGTCACCGCCCTGCTGGAACGCTACAACCGTTGCCCCGTATCGGATGCCGAACGCCTGGCGAGCCTGCAGGTCCTGCGACCCTGGGTGGCCCGCCTGCTACCCCCGTTGCAGAAGAAATACCACGATCAATCGCTGCCCCTGCCCACCCGCTTGCGGGGCCTCGCCGAGGCCGTGGTCCACCTGCTCGACGAACTCTCCCAGGCCTACAAACAGGTGGTCACCGACGCCATCGAGACACCGGACGACGGCCTCGGTCTCGAGGGTCTGCAACTGGCCCTGCGCCAGGCCATCGTGCAGCTCGGCGAGCAGCTGCTCGAGCACTTCGCGGTCTTCCGCGCCGAACCGCCCGGCCTGTGGGGAGAACTGCACCGACTGTATGCCTTTGCCGAGCGCAACGGCCTGCACCGCATGGCCTTCACCGCGACCGACGGCGATGGCCGGCCATTGAGCACCATCCAGCACGCCTATCTGCGTATCGCCCTGCTCGGCCTCGCCCAGCCCTATCGTCTGCAGCCGGGCCAGGCCCAGCTGATCTACGCCAAATTGGATCAATGGGCCATCGGTGTGCGCCTGTTCAGCCGCCACCAGACCCTGGCCGAGGCGGGTGACAGCGTCATCGACCTGGACAGCGACCGGCCGCCGCAGATGGCCACCGGCGCCACACGCTTTCGCCCCGTGGACGGCCGCTTCCTCGACATCAGCGCCCTGCGCGAGCGGCTGGAGGCGGGCATCGCACGGCTCAACGAGGAGCAGGCGACCAGCACCCACCTGGGTGATCGCCTGCGCCGCGACCTGCTGATCCGCCTGTGCAGTGTCTGGCAGGGTCGCGGCGAGCGGGGAGACGAGCGCGTCGCCGACGGCCAGGGCGAGGTATTCATCTGCATGGGACTCGGTGCCGCCCACTTCCAACTCAGTGGCGAGGCCGACTTCACCCCCGAGGACGACGAGATGGCCTTCCACCGGCCCCACGCCGCTAGCGGCCCGAACCTGAGCCTGCGGCCCCACGACGCATTCGAATCCAACCTGCGCTCGCGCAATGACATCGGCCTGGAGACCACCCGGGTGTCGCGCTTCGAGACCGAGCGGGACGTCTGGAGTGCCACCCACGACACCGAAGCGCATGCCCGCAGCCTGCGTGAATCGGCCATGGCCGGCTATGCCGTGGAACACTGGCGGCGCATCAACCGCAGCGATGGCGGCGTCGCCCTCGAACGCCCGGACGAGGCGCGTGCGCGCACCCGCGTCGGTATGCTCTGCGCCTACCGCAACGAAGAGGAACGCGGCCTGTGGCAGGTGGGAGTGGTGCGCTGGCAACGCATCGGCCGCAACCACCGCCTGGGTGTGGGCGTACAGTCCCTGGGTGGCGATGCCGCCGCGGTGGCCGTGCGCGCCATCGCCGGCGCAGGCGCCGGCGGCGAGTACTTCCGCAGCCTTCTGCTGCAGCAGGAGGCCGGCGGCCCCGCCCTGCTGGTACCGGCCAGCATCTTCGACGACACCACCCAGCTGGTGCTCAACCTCCGCCACGAGATGCGCTACGTGCGCCTCGAACGACTGCTGGAGACCAGCAACGCCTTCTCCCTGTTCGCCTTCCGCACCATCGAGATGCCGCCGCAGGAGCGGGCGCGCGTGCTGGCCCTGCCCGAGGCCTGAAGCCGAACGGCGGGCCGCGCCGGATCCCGCCGGGCAGGCCCGTAGAGTAATCCCCGGGGCTTGCCTATAATGGCCGCCAGCCCGCCGCCAGACGCCCACCCATGTACACCCAGTGCCCCCAGTGCCAGGCCTACTTCGAGATCACCGCCGAGCAACTCAAGATCGGCGGCGGTGAGGTGCGCTGCGGTCAGTGCCTGACCGTCTTCAACGCCCTCGAACACCTCAGTGAATCCCTGCCCAGCTGGCCCGACGAAGATTTCCGCACCTACGCCGACTGGGCCGGCGAGGCCCCCTCGAGCGACACCGAGGAGGAGGCCGCGCGCACCGCTCGCGACGAGACCCCACCCCTGGGCGACATGGCGGCCGTCGAGATCCCTGCCGAGGAATCCCTCACCGAGCGCCAGATCGACGCCATCGAAGCCGATACCCTCTGGCTGGAGGAGACGGCGGAAACCATCTCCGACGCCGACATAGCGGACGACCAGGCCGCGACGCCCCGGCCGGCATCGGTGGAGGAGACCGAGGCATCCCCCCTCGAACCGGCCAGCGGTGAAGAGCGCGCCGCAGAAGACACCCCCGAGGCCGCCATGCCCGAGGCCCAGCGGGTGACCGAGGAGGGACCGCGCAGCACCCTCCCCGCCCCCCTGCAGCGCCAGCTCGACGAGGAAAAGGCCGCCAGCCTGCGGCCGCCCAATACCCGCTGGGTGCTCGGCAGCCTGTTCCTGAGCCTCCTGCTGCTGGCCCAGGCGGCCTACTTCTACCGCGATGCCCTCGCCGCCCGCCAGCCGCAACTCCGTCCCTGGCTGGAACAGGCCTGCCACTACCTGGATTGCCGCCTCGCACCCGTTTCCAGCACACCGCACATCGAGATCCTCGGTGGCGACGTGCGCAACCTGCCCGGCCAGGACGGCGCCCTGGTGGCCAGCACCACCCTGGTGAACCGCGAGGCCGACCCACGCCCCTACCCCCTCCTCGGCCTGCGCTTTTCCGACATGAACGGCAAGACGGTGGCCGAACGCCGCTTCCTGCCGCGCGAATACCTGCCCGCCGGCGTCGACCCCGGCGCCGGCATGCCGCCCGACACCCCCATCATCGTCG
>JANTGX010000057.1 GCA_024762755.1 Gammaproteobacteria bacterium | reverse complement strand
TTCTTCGACGACAAGGTGCACGAGATCTGCGGTCTCCAGGACAGCCGCCTGCAGGACGTCTACCACTTCACCGTCGGCGCACCCCAGGTGGATGGCCGCCTGGTCACCCTGCCGCCCTATTCACACCTGGAAAACCGCTGAGGAGGCCCCATGCTCGTCGCCGTCGCCAGCCAGCACGGACTCGCCATCGACCAACACTTCGGCCACGCCAGGGCCTTTCGCATCTACCGCCTGGAAGACGGGCGCTGCACGTTGATCGAAGACCGCGAGGTGGATCACTACTGCCACGGCCACACCGGCGACCAGAGCGCCATGCAAAAGATCCTGCACACCATCAGCGACTGCCGGGCCGTGTTCGTCGCCAAGATCGGCGACGGGCCCACGGAGAAACTCGCCAAGCGCGGCATCGAGGCGGTGGCGGATTACGCCTGGGAAGAGATCGAGCCGTCCCTGCTGGCATACGCCAGGACATTGGCCGATGGATGAAGGGCCTCTGACATTTGCCTATCTGACAATCCATCGAGCGCCGGAATCCAGGACTGGCAGGCACCAGACACGGCGCCCGCGCCGATAACCGGCAACGGAAGATGACCGCGCAGGCAACGAGCAGGCAATGAACATGGCCCTTCCCTCCCGCACCGTTCGAGAAATCGAGCCGGAACCGTCGGCCGCCGGTACGGATATCGCCGGCTTGCTGCTGAAGCTGCCCGATCCGTACCAGGTCGACCGTTGCCGCCAGCTGTTGCAACACCTGATCCAGGTGATCGACTGGCAGCATGACTACCTGGCCTTCGGTCGCCGCTTCGCCGTACCCCGGGTGCAGGCCTGGTATGCGGATACGGGCGTTCATTACCGCTATTCAAACAACATGCTTCGGCACCGAAGCTGGATCCCCGGCCTGCTGTCCATAAAGGCGGATGTGGAAAGGCTCGCAGGACAGCGCTTCAACTCGGTGCTGGTGACCCACTACCGCGACGGACGGGACCATGTGACCTGGCATGCCGATGATGAACCGGAGCTGGGCGATGCCCCGGTCATCGCCTCGCTCAGCCTGGGGGCCAGCCGCATCTTCCAATACCGTCCAAAGCACGGTAACGACGAAAATCAAAGTATGCCGTTGCATGATGGTCAGTTGCTGTTGATGAAACCGGACTTCCAGCGCAACTGGCTGCATGCCGTGCCGGCGCAGCCCGAGGTCAAGACACCACGGCTCAATCTCACCTTCCGCCAGGTCCATCAGACCCGAGGCCGGGCGGACGGGAAATAACCAGCCTCTTATTTTTGCCCGACCACGAAAGCACGTAATTGGATCAACGAAGATTGACGCAAAATATCCCAAAGCGTCACATGCCCGGTGGCAATGGAGCCATGCGACACAACCGATTGTCGCAAGAGCGACAAGCTATAGCGGCAAGATAGCGATATAAATGGTAATACGTAGCTGGTACAAAGATTGCTTCTATTTCTGGCGAATTTCATAATCTCTACCCTCTTGGCCCGGGAATCGAGATCGACGGGTCAACAATAGTCAATGGGAGACCTGCCATGCCAACCAGTTTCGAACTCCGCCGGAACGACGAGGAACAGTTCTATTTCCACTTGGTGGACGACAAGGGTGAACTGCTGCTGATGAGTGGCGAATATCCGCAAAAGGAAGCGGCTGAAAAGGCCATCAAGGCGGTGCAGGTCGGCTCGCTTACCGCCAACCAGATTGCCGCCGGCCGGGTCGCCGCAGGTGATGCCTTCTTCGTCATCAAGGACAGCAGCGGCGATACCCTGGTGAAGAGCGTGCTGTTCGACTCTCGAACGAAGTTCGACCAAGCCCTGCATACAGTAAAGGACAATACGTGTATCGCCGAGGTGCAGGATCTGACTTGAGCGAAGCTTTGGCTTCCCCAGTGAGGAGACAGACCATGGGCATAGAATTCATCGCCGTCAAGGAAATGGGAAACATCGCTGCCACGCAAACGGAATTTTCCGCGATCACCCGAATCGTCAACAGTGAAGTCGGCCCGGGCACCTTCGCCAGCCTCTTCAACACCATGATGCAACGCATGGCCGACAGCTACAGCGTGGTGATAGAAACCCTGCAACCACTGACCGACATGGACGGTGAGGATCGTTTTAACGAAGATTTCGATGACAAGACAAAGGCCTTTCGGGACGGCTACCTATTGGCCATCAGCAAGGCACGTTCCCTGACCGTCGACGCCTACGACGACTACGAACACCTGGTTTGCATGCGCGAGGCCAAGACCGGCTATCCCCTGCTCAAGCGGACCTTCTCGCGCCTGGCCGAACTGACGGACAAGTGGATTGCCAACGACTATTGGCTGGCCATGAGCATCGACACATTGTTCAAGATGCTGCCGCGCCTGCTCAAGGAGATCGAAGACCTGAAGGCCAGGGATCCGGCCGATGCGTACCTGATTTATCAGTCGGCCTTCGGTGACATTGGCCGACACCTGTCCCTGATCCGGCAACAACAGGCGTGTTTTCTCGACGCCATCGTCGAGCCGGATTTGAGGATGGAAGCGGGCTGAAGCTCCGCGGCCGGGTTATTACCCGCCCATCAGCACTTCATAGGCACGGCGCAGGAGGCCGAGTTCGACCTCGCTGAGTCCGCGCGCCTCCGTGAGGTCGATGAACTTCGCGCCGCAGGCCTCGGCGGCCTCGAAGGGGGGATCGATATCGGTGAAATAGGCGAGGAACACCTGGACCGGGCCCTCCGGAATCTCGACGAAGGCCTGGTATTCCCCCTCCGCCTCCAGGGCCTGGCCCTCCAACCCGAAATACTCTGCCGCGGCATTGACCGTGGCTGCGGGATGAACGAGGAGCTTCTCCTCCGGCGTTTCATCCAGCAGTTGCGAAAGCGGGGGAAAGGGTTGCAGGCCACACACGTGGCCATCGGCGAACTGGAGAAAACGCAGTCGCGCACTGGTGCTTTGCTTGTGGCAGAGGATCACGCGCGGTGCGCGGGGATCGGGGGAAGTCATGATGCGGCTCCGGCGCAGGCACAGCCTGGAGGCTGTTGTCTCTTGTTATCTGTTTGACGCTGGGTTGTTCAGGCCCTTGATGGGACGGCAACGATTTCACGCATCGTGGAATTTCAGCCGACGGCCGGCAGCAGGCGCAGCTCGGACTTGACCTCTTCGCCCTTGCCCCAGGCCGTGACGGCCTCGATAAACCAGCGTGAGTCACTGGGGTGTGGACACACCACATCGTATTCGGCAAAGAAGCTGCCGTCTTCGTGAAAAAGGATCTCGCCCTGTTTCATGCCCTCGGCGTTACGCCACACACCAACGAGACTGGTCTGGCCCAGGGCCGGGTCGCGGTGTAACTCGAAGCGGGCGCGTTCGAGGCGGGGATTGATACTGTCGCGGTCCATGCCGATCTTTTCGATCTCTGCTTCCATGGCCTTGCACACGCGGGTGGCCGCCGGACGAATCTGCAGATAGCGTTCTCGCAACTCGGTCATGCGGCAGCCTCGTCCAGTGAGTCGGCAAGGGCAGCGATGACGGAAGCACCGACGAGGTCGTCCGGATCGAGTTCGGCAAGCTTTCCGAGGATGGTCCGCGCCTGGATGGCATCTTCCCGACGCAGGCGGATGAAGCTGAGGGCCTTGAGGCTGTAAAGGTACACGCGCTGGGGGCTCTCTGGCTGGCGCCAGTCGCAACTGGCGGGGTCCAACTCGCGCCAGTCCGTGGCGATGCCCGCCTGCCGTGCTGCCCGTTGCAGGGCGTCGCGCACGACCTCCTCGGACTCGGCGAGATAACCGCGGTAGAAATAGAACTTGTACAGTGCGATATGTACGGCCAGCTGGTCCTGATCGATGCGCATGGCCTCCAGCATGAGGTCACGGGCACGCTCGAAGTCTTGCGCGCAGGCGACGGCCTGCTGCAGGCGGGCATTGACCTCGGGGTCGATGTCCCGCGCGAAGATCACACTCTCTTCGATGGCATTGACAACCGCCATACCTAGCCCCAGAACTCCTTGGACATGAACAGCCGCTCTACAGGCTTGTCACCGAGGAGATGCTCTTCGAAGATCACGGAGACGTCTTCTTTGCTCACCCCGCCGTACATGATGCCCTCGGGATAGACGAGCACCGTCGGCCCTTCACTGCATGGCCCCATGCATCCGGTGGCGGTCACCTGTACGCGATTGAAAGCGTCGCGTTGCTGAAGCTGCCACAGGAATTCCTCCATCACTTCCGCCGCATTCTTCTCGGCGCAGGAACTGCGGGGATGTCCCATGGGTCGTGCCTGGGTACAGACGAATACGTGCTTATCGGGCTTTGGCATGAATCTCTCTCTCGAATGTCGCCGAATGAAAAATGATGCGCTCGCGCGCTGGAATTAAACAGAGCTTCCTGAGTATTGCTCAGGCACTGACATCCTGTTCCGCGTGGGTCATGCAGTTTTTGGGGCATACGCGCGAACAGGCTTCACAACCGATGCAGTCCAGCATGTTCTTCAGTGACATGACCATGGACGTATCATCGGAGAAGCCGTCGTCGTCATCGTCGTCGAAATCATCCTCGTCCAGGTCGGCGTCCTCGCGTTCGACCAAGTCGAAAACGTCGCGCGGACAGGCCTTGAAGCAGCGCCCGCAGCCAATGCAGTTGCCCTGGTTTAGGTCGATGATGAATTTTGGGGTCCAGACCTCGCCGCCCCGCGTGATTCCAGTAATGGCACTCATGAATCTCTCCAATCTCAAGAATCGGCCTGTCTGATCTGCCGATCCTTCAACAAATAAATGGCGTCACATCCTTGTGACACACTGACATTAGAGTCTGCCGTCAGAGTCTGCCGTCGCGCGCGACGAAGAGTAGGCAGATCAATCCTTCTGCGCGGCCTCGAACTCGGCATTGGCCTTGGCCCAGTCCTGACAGGCGGCGTAGCATTCCTCGGCCATGGCCGGCAGGTCTTCGAAGCCGGCCGGCAGTCGGTCTTCCACCAAATCGTGTAGTTCGCTGGCCTTTTCCGTTGCAATACGCTTGGCCTTGCGCACCTGCTTTTGCAGCGCCTTGAGTTCTTCTTCGGTCATAATGCCTCCTACATTCCTGCGACTTCACTGTGTTTACTGGTCATCTCCAGGGCGACGGACAGCAGCTTGTCGGCCTCCTCCTTCATCTTGGAGAGGCTGGGGAAGCCGAATCGGTGCACGTCGCGCAGGGTCTTGTCCATCACCACCAGCTTGCCCACGGTGATGATGGCGCGGCCGAAGCCCTCGTGGGAGAGGTTCATCATGGGCACCGCCATGAGGCCGCATTCTTTTTCGATCAAGGAGGAAATGGCGTTGTAGAACGCCTTGACGCGGGCCATGACGATCTCGTCCGGGTCGCCCACTACGGGTATCTCGCGCTTCATCTCCTTGGTGAGGATGAAGGGTTCGAGGATCTTGGCCGTGGACCAGTTGTCGTAGGTGCCATAGGTATCGATGGCACGCATCTGCCGCACCATTTCCTTGGCGAAGTCCGATTCCATGATGGGGTCGTCTTCGCGGATCAGTTCTGCCGTTTCGCTCATGATGTGCCTTCCTCAGTTGAATTCGATGTGTGTCGTACCGTGCGTCTCCGGCATAGCCCGCAGCAGCCTCACCTGATAGGCGCCGTGTCGCCCGCCGCGTCCCAAGCGCGCCATGAGCCACAGTCCGGCGGCCAGTCCGCCGAGGCTCATCAGGGCCACCGCGCCCTCCGCCAGACCCCACTGCACGGCCAGCAGGGCAAACCCGATCATGCCCAACAGAGGCATCAGGTAGGCGATCAGCGAGGCCTTGACCAACACCTGGTCGTCGATACCGATGACGGCCCGCTGGCCCACCGCCAGGTCCAGCGCGTTGGGCACCCGGATGCGTGGCTGGCGGCGGCCGAACCAGCGGGACAGCACCGAGGTGCCGCAGCTCGTTCCTGCCTGGCAGTGACTGCAGGCCGACTGTCTGGCGGTCTGGATCCAGGCATAGCCATCTTCCACCGCGACCACCTGTCCCTGCTCCTCGATCACGGTTATTCTTCCCAGCCCTCGGCTTCCATCTTGTTGAAGCGGTCAGGGTCGGCCGGCTTCTGCGCCTCGATGGCGCGCGCCAGCCAGGCACCCGGCCCGCTGCGCAGTTCTTCCTGCAGCGATTCCAGCAGATCCTCGATGTGTGCGCCGGCGGACACCTTGACGGGCTGGATGCCGCGCGATTTCAGCTGCGCCACGGCCGATGCCCCCACCGCCTGCGAATACACCGCGATGCAGCCGGTCAATGCGTCCAGCTTGGCCACCAACTTGTCCTCATTGCCGTCCTGGGCCAACTGGCCGAACTGCACCACCTCAAGCAGTTGGGTGCGCTCCATGTCCAGGGCGTAGACGACGAAGGACTCGGCCGAACCGAAGTGCTGGTTCACCTGCTTCATGTCCGTACTGGCAAAGGCCACCTTGAGTGCCGCGTCCATCCAGTTGGCCTCAGTGCCGGAGTCCACTATCTTCAAATGTCTTTGCAATGCCATGGCTCTCCTCCGTCTTTTCCTGCGGCGGTTTCTGCGCATAAATGGAGTGATAGGGATGGATCTCGCCGCGTTCCAGGCTCATGAGCATGTTGGCCAGATCGAACAGCGTGGCGCGGGTGCCCTGGTAGCCGATCCACACGCGTTGATAGCCGCCCAGCAGGTCGTACTGCGGGAAGCCGGCACGCAGCAGCGGCAGGCCCAGGCGGTGCGCGGTGTCCGCGGCGTGTGAGTTGCTGATGATGAATTCGGCATCGCCGGCAACGCAGTCCTTCTCCAGCTCTTCGAGATCGCCCAGCCTGACGGTCTCCGCCGGCAGCTTCTTCAGGATGCGGGCATTGGCCGGCGCCACCGCGGCCACGGTACTCACGCCCATGCCGTGCAGCATCTGGCTGAAAGCGTTCAGCAGGTCGGGGTCAGCGGCGATGCCCACGCGCGACATGCCCAACATGAAATGGGTGTCCAACATGGCGTCCTGCAACTGGGCGCGTTGGCGTTCCAGGCGCGGCGGCACCGACTCGTCACTGATCTCGGCCAGGGCGGCGACGAAGGCATCCACGGCCTCCAGTCCCATGAGGTGGTCGAAGCGGTAATCGGGTACGCCGGTGCGTTCGTGCAGCAGGTCGGCGGCCTTGTTCATGGAGGCGCCCACCACCAGGGTGGCAACTGAGTCGCCCAGGGTCTGCAACTCGGAGACCGGCGTGCCGCCGATGGTCAGCGGACTGAATTCCTCGGCCGTGAGGTGACCGTCGAGGGAGTCGGACAGGTCGGGAATCACCACCGGGCGCAGGCCGAAGGCCTCGACCATCTCCTTCAGGGTCTCCAGGTCACCGGGGGTGAGAGAAGCCCCCACCACTACCGTCACCTGGCGCGGACGCCGTCCCGGCCGGGTGCCGGCGACACCGGCCTCGGGTACCAGGCTGTCGATGATGCCCTGCAGGGCGAGGGCGAAGCCGCTCTCCAGGCAACCGGTGAAGTCCGGGGTGGAGACGGGGATCACGGGGATGGCGTCGAACTGCGGATACTTCTCGCGGAACTGGTGCAGCGCCATGTTGATGTCGCTGCCCTGGGTCTCGGCCAGGCCCGTGGTGGGCACACCGATCATGTCCGGGGCGGACTTCTCACACAGGGTCTTGACGCCCTGCACCACGTTGTCTTCCGAACCCATGACCGAACTGACCTGGTCCATGGCGCTGGTCTGCAGGGGCACAGGCTCGCGGAAGTGGCGCACGAAGAACACCTTGCCGAAGGCGGTGCAGCCCTGCGAACCGTGCAGCATGGGGATGGAACGGTGAAAGCCGAGGAAGGCCAGGGCGGCACCGATGGTGGAGCTGGCCTTCAGCGGATTGACGGAGAGGGCCTTCTTGCGCTTGACGATCTCTGCCATGCCTCAGGCCTCCGCCGCCGTGTCCAGGGCCGGTGCCTGGGCCACCCACGGTGCCGGGCGGCGCACCGCCTCCCACACCGGGCTTTCGATGGTCAGGGCCAGCTGGCGCGCCAGCTCGATCATGCCTTCGTAGCCCTCGTAGCCGAAGTCGCGTTCCTGGTTGATGTCGAGGAAGGGGATGCGCGCCTTGAGGGCGGTATACATGTTGCGCCCGCCGGCGATAAGGATGTCGACGTTGTTCTCGCGCACGATGTTGATGAGGGCGCGCGGGTTGCCGTCCTCCACCATCACCGCGTCCTGTCCCATGAGTTCGCGGATGCGGGCCTTGTCTTCCTCGGTGGATTTCTTGGTGCCGGTGGCCACCACTTCCATGCCCAGGTCCTGCAGCGCGGAGATGATGGACCAGGACTTGACGCCACCGGTGTAGAGCAGCACGCGTCGGCCGCGCAGGCGTTCGCGCCAGGGTTCCAGGGCGGCATCGATGCGCGCCTCCTCGCGCGCGATGAGGGCCTCGGTGCGACGGGTCAGGTCGGGGTCGTCGATGAGGCGGGCGAAGTCGCGCAGGGCGTTGGAGACGTCGGTCACGCCGTAGAAGCTGCCCTCGAACCAGGGGGTGTCGAAGGCCTCCTGCAGCTTGCGCGCCACGTTGATCATGGCCTTGGAGCAGACCATCATGTTCACCTCGGCGCGGTGCATGGTCTGCACCTCGCGGTAGCGCGCATCGCCGGACAGGGTGCACAGCACGCGCAGGCCCAGCTCGTCCAGCAGTGGCAGCACGTGCCACAGCTCGCCGGCGATGTTGTATTCGCCGATCAGGTTGACGTCGTGCACCGTGATGCCCTCGCGCTGTGCCGCGGCGGGCACGGGGTCCGGCTCGCGCCGGCCCATCACGTATTTCACCATGGCCTCGCCGGCGATGCGGTTGCCCAGGTTCTTGGTGCCATAGAAGCCGGCGGCATCCACCGGCACCACGGGGGTGCCCCAGCGTTCCTCGGCGGATTTGCACACGGCCTCGACGTCGTCACCGACCAGAGCCGGGATGCAGGTGTTGTAGACGAACACCGCGGCCGGAGAATAGGTCTCGATGGCCTGATGGATGGAGTGGAACAGGCGCTTCTCGCCGCGCCCCATGACCACGTCCTGCTCCGTGAGGTCGGTGGTCATGCCGATCTTGTACAGGGTGGGACCGGAGGAGCGGGTACCACGGTTGTCCCATGAGCTGCCGGCACAGGCGATGGAGCCGTGCACGATGTGGGCGACATCGGCGATGGGCAGCAGGGCGATCTGCGCGCCGTCGAAGGCACAGCCGCCGGCGGTGGAGCCGGGCTTGGGCCGCGCGCAGCCGGACTTGGACTTCTTGTTGTGGGAACAGGCCGGTTCGTCCAACAACGCAGCGATGTCTTTCTGCTTCATAGCTCACCACTAATGACGGGAAATACCTGATCAGAGCAAATCCCATGCCATGCTGCATGTCATTGATTAATTGGTGTTTTTGATAGTGATTGATTGTAAGAAATACGACAATACGGTACAGCCGGGACACAGATCAGACAACGTAAGGGTCGTCGATCCAGGCGTTGAGAATCTTCAGGTCACGTGGAGGCAGGTAAGCGTAGGCCCCCTGTAGATCGTTGTAGATGGCCCTTGCAATGCGCGTCGAGACCTTCTTCTGACACAACATGTAGAAGAACCAGGCCATGGGGTAGCCGACGCGGCGATCGAAATCATGGATATAGTTGGCAAGGGTGGCGCCACGGGTGGCCGCGCCAGGTTCCAGTTCAGGCAACTCGCCGACAAAAACCGGTTTGGGTTTGGCCAATAACACCGGCTCACCATAGGGATCCATATACTCGCGCAGGCTCATCCGCCAATGATGGCAGAAATGCCCCTCTTCGGCCGCGCTACTGTTTTGCCAGTCGCGGAACATACGCTGTAGCGGAAGATTGGTATTGGTATCGGTCTCTCCTGCCATACGTTCGATGAAATCAGCGACATGGGTCAATTTCCGGCAATCGTAGAAGGGCCTACCAAGTGGCACAGGCTCCAGTGCTTGATAAGCATCGGGTTCGAGGATATCGGCCACGCTCTCTGGTGGATTGTC
>JANTGX010000056.1 GCA_024762755.1 Gammaproteobacteria bacterium | reverse complement strand
TTCGCCGGAATGACGAAAAAGATCAGCGACTGACGTGTCACCCATCCACGCGACCTGCTGATTCTCGGTTGTTTCAATGACTGCGCCGAAACAACGCGAAAGTTTATGGGACAACAGAGTTCGTTTCTCTTTCTCGCATACAAAGAAACGGGGCGCGACAGATCTGCCGCGCCCCATCCCGTGGTCACTCAAGTGGCCGGACTCAGTCGAGTCCCACCAGCACCCACCAGGCCGACATCTGCGCCTGTTGATCGTCGTAATCACCGCGCGCGGCCACGGCACGCACCGCCGCGCCGTCGTCCAGTCTTGCCTGCAGGCCCTCACTGAAGTCGGCGAAGGTGGTGAAGAGCTGCACGCTGCCCGCCTGGCCGATCCAGTACAGCCCCTTGTCGGCGTCCTTGGGCACGATGGTGGGGCTGCTGCCGGCGAGGTCCACCGCGGTGTGGGCGCGGATCACGTGGTGGATCTCGGGGGCGCCGGCGAAGTCCAGCATCATGCTGTCGCTGGCCAGGCTGGCGATGGCCGTGGCCGTGGCCGGCTGCCACACGCCGACCAGATTGCCCGGCAGCAGCGAGACGTCGCTCACACTCTGCGCGGTGAAGTCGGCCGGGGCGCTGCCGAAGCGGGTGACGAAGCCGCGCACCTTCACCGGGGTGCCGGCGGCGATGGCGGAGACGTCCAGGCTGCCGCTGTCGATCTCGTAGGCGGCGGGATCGGCGTCGTTGGCCTCGTCCGTGCCGGTGCCGGCGAAGTCGAACAGGGCCACCCGGCGGCCGTCGATGGACTGCAGGTCGATGACCAGGGGCGTCTGCGGCGTGGGGAAGACCTGGATCACGTTCAGGTCCAGCACGGTGCCGCGCAGGGTGGTCAGGCGCATCTGCACGTAACCCTCATTCGCCACGCCGGCGTCCAGGCTGAGGCTGGCGGGGTCGGTGCCGGTAAGCTGGCCGAAGACGCGTACCCGTTGGCCGACGGAGATGTCGCCGGTGTCGTAACTGCCCAGCGGGTCGAGCTGCCGGCGCACGGTGGTCTGCCCACCCAGGGTCACGCTCACTTCGTCGTTGAACACCACGCTGCCGTCGGTGCGGATCAGGGTGGCGCCCTTCACCGTGAGCACGTCGCCGCTGCGGGCGATGACGTTGCCGATGACCACGTCGGCCGTGCCGCCCGGCACGCTGCTGCCGGCATACACCTCGCGTGCCTCGAAGCGGCGCGGATTGCGCTTCACCTCGCCGCGCACCACGGTGGCGGTAAAGCGTGGCTTGGCGGCCAGGGCGGCGAGGCCGTCGCTGCCCTGGTAGGCCTGGCCGTCGATCTCGTACACGGTGTCGTCGTCGGTGGTGACGGTCACCTGGCCGAAGTCGCGGCGAACGTCGCCGGGCGAGATGGGGCGGTGGAAGGGGCGCAGGATGAGCGAGAAGCGGTCGTTGTCCGTGTCCACCGTGGCCAGCGGTCCGCGCAGGCGGTGGATCTTGAACTTCTCCACGTCCAGCTCGGCCAGCAGGTAGGGCTCGATGCTGACGGTGGGGCTGCCCGCGTCGTCGAAGGTGACGTCGTTGGAGGTCTCCAGGTCGAAGTCCAGGGTCAGGTGGGCGGGCACGCCGGCGACGATGAGCAGGCGGTTGCGCTCTTCCAGGCGCACCGCCAGGGTCAGCTGGTCGACCGGATTGCCGTCGGCGTCGAGGATCCGCTCCGCCGGCACCGGCACGGCGTCGCCGGCGTCGTTCTCCACCCGGATGTCGGCGTCGCTGTAGTCCAGCACCATCTCGGCCTTGACGTACAGGCCGGGGGTGACGCTGGCCACGGTGAGCAGCTCGGTCATCTCCGTGTACTGGGCGAAGTCGACGCGGGTGGTCAGGGGCAGGGCGTGCACCACCTCGCCGCTGGCCTTGGTCAGGGTGATGGACTTCACGTCCACCGTGTAGGTGGCGAAATCGCCGGGGGCATCGGTGAGGCCGATGGCCAGCTCGGCGGTGGCTTCGTCGGCCGGCGGGTTGTCGTCCGTGCCGCAACCGGCCAGGCCGAGGGCCGTGGCCAGCAGCAGGACGGACAGAGCGGCGGCCTGTCGTGCGCGGCTGAGGATTCCGTGTCGCATGGGGTGTCTCCCGTGTTGGTTGTCGAAGGGGCGGGCGTAGCAGGCCCACACCCTATTCAACGCGGGAGGCGGTGCTCGGTTGACAACGGGAGGAAGAAAAAACTACCAGCGCCAGCGCAGGCCGGCGCCGGCATACAGGGTGACCACGTCCACCGCGTCGGAGGCCAGACGCCCGGCGCTGAGGCTGAAGGCCCAGTGGCGGCCGAGGTCGCCGGAGAGGGCGGCGAAGAGGCTGCGGGTGATGGCGCCGTCCACACCGGAGACGCTGCGCGAGGCGTCCACGGAGAGCAGCATTTCGCCGACGAAATACTGCGCGCCGAGGCCGAAGCGGTGGTCCTCGAAGCTGGTGGCCATGTCCAGGGTGGGGGTGGCGAAATAGAAGGTGACGTAGCGGCGCAGCGCCTCGTCGGCGAGCAGGCGCTCCTCGGCCAGCACACTCACGTCGCGGTCGTAGTCGTGCCAGGCATAGACGGCGGTCAGCCCCCAGTCGCCCCAATAGTAGCCGCCGTCGAGGGTCACGCCCGGGCTCTTGACGTGCACCTTGTCCGGGCACAGGCGGGAGACGCGGCGGCAGGTGTCGCTGGTCACCAGGCCCAGTTCGCGGTACTCGGGGCGCAGGCCGAGGAAACCGTCGGCCAGGTTGATATCGAGCAGGAGGCGGATGGTGCGGCTGGTGAGGGTGTCCTCGTTGCCCCAGTAGACATACTCCAGGCCGTGGGCGACATCGGCCAGGGGGTCCGACGACAACCCCACCAGCCAGCTGCGGGTGTCGTAGGCCGCGTCGTCCCCCTCGCTGCGGCCGAGACCGAGGCTCAGGCGGGCGTTCTCGCGCAGGGCCAGGTCGGCGTCCAGCCAGGCGTCGCGGCGACCGTCGTCGTTGCCGCTGAGGCTGAGCCCCACGGAGGAAGGCAGGCCCGCCGCGGCCGGGAGGGGAAAACCGAAGGCCCACACGAGCAGGCCGGCGAGCAGAAGGTACGGCATTGGGGACACGGGCGGCTTCCACGCACGATGGGTGACCGTGGCATTGTACCCGATGCGCCCCTCCCCCCGAACGGACCGCCGCGGGGGGATCAGCGCCGCCGCTGCAGACGCCGCTCGATGATTCGCTGCCGCTGCTGGGGGCTGAGGCTGCGCCAGCGTTCGCGCAGGGCCTCGCGCCGCGCCGGCGGCAGGCGGCGGAACTGCTGGTAGCGTTCGCGCAGGCGCTGACGTTCGGCCGGCGGCAGGGCCATGAAGCGCTGGAAGCGCTGGCGGGCGCGGGCGCGTTGTTCCGGGGACAGCTGTTTCCAGGCCTGGAAGCGTTTGCGCAGGCGTTGGCGTTCTTCGGGGTCGAGGCTGCGCCAGCGCTCGACGCCGCGGCGCAGGGCCTGCTGACGGGCCGGCGGCAGGCTGTCCCAGCGTTCGCGCAGGGGGGCCAGCAGGCGGTGTTCCTCGCTGCTGAGGGCGTCCCAGGGCACCGCGGGGGGCGCTGCCTCGGCCAGGGCGGCGGTGGGCAGCAGTAGCCACACGGCCAGCAGCCAGGCCTTCATTCCACTCTTGATCATCGTCCGCTACCTCTCTCGTCGGGCTTGTCGGGCTCCTGCGCCGGTGCGCCGGGGGTGGTTTCGTTGCTGTCCTGTCTGGCGCCGTCCTCGCGGCCCTGCAGCAGGCTCAGGGGGTCGATCCATTCGCCGTCGGCGTCTTCCCAGGTGCCGAGGAATTCCAGCAACTCGACCGCCGGCTGGGCGGCCTCTTCGGCCAGGGTCGGCAGCGGCAGCAGACCGAGCAGCATCAGGCAGGTGCCGGCCTTGAGCTGCCGGGCCCGTCGGCGTTGCTTGGCGGTCGGCGTGACTCGAGGGCTAGCCACGCGTGGGCTCCTGCGTGCTCGCCTCGGCCTCGTCCAGCCAGAGATAGAAGTCCAGGTCCTGGTAGAACTCGGGTCCGGCGGGGTCGCTGAGCAGGGCCATGTCCTCGAGCGGTGGCAGGTCGTCGCCGGGCGATGTCCACAGGCGCACGCCGAGTACCGCCACCAGCACCGCGGCGGCGAGACCGGCGGCGGTCACCGGCCAGGCCTGGCGCCAGGCCGGCGTCCGGCGGTGTGCCGCCAGGGCCTCGCGTCGGGCGGCGCGCAGGCGGGCGCGGGTGGTGGGATCGAGGTCGCCCTCGCCGGCGTCCAGCCAGGCACGGGTGCGGCGGAGAAAGGTATCGTCTTGCGGCTCGTTCATGGCCGGTGGTCCTCCAGTTTTTCGCGCAAGGCATGTATGGCGCGGGAAAGATGTGTCTTCACGCTGCCCTCGGAGCAGCCCATGGCGGCGGCGGTCTCGGCTACGCCCAGGCCCTCCCATTGACGCAGCAGGAAGGCCTGTTGCTGGCGCAGGGGCAAGGCATGCAGGGCGGCGTCCAGGGCCGCCACGGCGGCCTGCGCGCGCTGCTCACCGTCGGGGCCGGGGCGGCTGTCGGCGATGCGCGTCTGCAGGGGATCGTCACCCGCCGTGTCCTCGTCCTCGTCGCCTCGGCCCAGCCAACGCCGCCAGCGGTTGCGCACCGCCTGCCGCCGGTACCAGTCGCGGATCACGCTCTGCAGGATGCGCTGGAACAACGGCCCCCATTCGCCGGCCGGGCGCGCGGCATAGCCCTTCACCAGGCGCAGCATGGCGTCCTGCACGATGTCCAGGGCCTCTTCGCGGTCGCCGGTGGCGATCCACGCCAGGCGGTAGGCGCGGGTCTCTGCGCCAGCGAGAAAGTGGTCCAATGCCTCGGTGGTGTCCAGTCTCGGCTCTCCATGGGTACGACGTCGATGGATTCTGGCGGTGGCGCGGCAAGTTCGTCCAGTGGCTTCACAAGAGGTTTAACGCACGCCTCGGGCATCGGTTGACACGATTGGGTAGAATCCGCCCTCTGATTTTTGCCGATGGCCAAGGAGTTTCCGTGAGCACGCCCAAACAGGCCTTTGCCCGCCGCCTCAACGAGGCCCTCGATCGCGTCCGTTTTCCCGCCCAGGGCAAGGGGCGCCTGAGCCAATTGTCGGAGCTGCTGGGCAGCGATCCCGAGGAGACCGATCGCTGGCTGAAGGGTAGCGCCTTTCCGCCCACCTCGGTGCTGGTGAAGCTGGCGGCCCTCACCCAGACCCGCTCCAACTGGCTGTTCACCGGCCAGGGTGAACCCTACGAGCCCGGCAAGCGTCCCCCGGGGGTGGGCCCCACGGGGGGCGATACGGCGCTGAGTCAGGAGGCCCTGCGCCTCGCCCGCCTGTGGAGCCGCCTGCCGGCGCAACAGCGCCAGGCCATCGCGCGGGTGGTGGAGGAACTGGCGGGAGACAAGGGCAAGGCCTGATCCTTGCCGGGCGTGGGAAACCGCCGCCGGTGCCGTCTCAGAAACGAAACCCCATGCCCAGCCCCACCTCCCCCTGGGTGAAGACCGCATCGCCGCGCAACTGCAGGTCGCACTGGCCGCCGGCGCAAAACAGGCTGCCGCCGTCGACGTTGAGAGGCATCAGCACGCGCCCCTCCAGGTCGATGAAGCCGCGGCGACCGAGGTCCTTACGCAGACCGAGGCCGAGGGCGAAGGAGAGCAGGGTCTCGCTGTCGTAGGCGGGGTCGGCGGGACGAAAGCGGGTGAGGCCGAAGCTGCCCAGCAGATAGCTGCGCAGCCAGCCGGCATCGAGGGTGGTGGTGCCGCCCAGGCGCAGGTCGTCCACCCGCAGGTCGAAGCGGCGCCGGCGCGGGCCCGCGTCCGGGTACTCGTCGAGGGCGGTGTGGTAGCGGCTGAAGCCGAGGCGCAGGCTGCGCCAGCGGCTGCCCGCATAGGGGATGTCCAGGCGCAGGCCGCGGCTGCTGGCCTCGCGCAGACGCAGCTCGCCGTTGGCGCCCTGCGCACGCGCGCCGAAGACCCAGCCCACATAGGGCGTGAGGCTGCCCCCCGCCGCGGCCGCCGTCGCCGTCGCCAGCAACGCGCAGAGCAGGGCCAGGCGCAGGCTACGGCGCCGGCTGTGGTGCGCCATCGCCCTGCCCCGTGGGCACGCCCTCGTCCCCCGCCGCTCCCTCCGGCGGCAGCTGCGCCGCCTCCTTCTGTTGCAGGGCCCACATGGCGGCGTAGTGACCGCCGGCATTGAGCAGCGCGGCGTGGCTGCCGCGCTCGATCACCCGGCCGTGCTCGAGCACCAGGATCTCGTCGGCATCGACGATGGTGGACAGGCGATGGGCGATGGCCAGGGTGGTGTGGCCGGCGCTGGCGCGCTGCAGGGCCTCGAGGATGGCCTGCTCGGCGTGGCTGTCGAGGGCCGAGGTGGCCTCGTCGAAGATCAGGATCTTGGGCCGCTTGAGAATCGCCCGGGCGATGGCCACGCGCTGCTTCTCGCCGCCGGAGAGCTTCAGTCCGCGCTCGCCCACCACCGTGGCGTAGCCCTCCGGCAGGCTCTCGACGAAGTCGTGCAACTGCGCCAGCTTGGCGGCCTCGACCATCTCCTCGAAGCTGGCCTCGGGGCGGGCGTAGCGCAGGTTGTATTCGATGCTCTCGTTGAACAGCACGGTGTCCTGCGGAACGATGCCGATGGCCGCGCGCAGGCTGGCCTGGGTGACCTCGCGGATGTCCTGGCCGTCGATCAGGATGCGCCCGCCGCTGACGTCGTAGAAGCGAAACAGCAGCCGCGCCAGGGTGGACTTGCCGGCGCCGCTGTGGCCCACCACGGCCAGCTTGCGCCCGGGCGGGATGGTGAAGTCCACGTCCTGCAGGATGGGCCGCTCGGGTTGATAGGCGAAGTCCACGTGCTCGAAGCGCACCTCGCCGCGCTCGACGCGCAGGTCGGGCGCGCCCGGCCGGTCCTCGATCTCCGGCTGCTCCTCCAACAACTTCACCAGCTGATCCATGTCGGTGAGGGCGTGGCGCATCTGCCGGTAGACCATGCCGAGGAAGCCCAGCGGGATGAACAGCTGCAGCAGGAAGGCGTTGACCAGGACGAAGTCGCCCAGGCTCATGGCCCCATGGATGACCTCGCTGGCGGCGAAGAACATCACCGCGGTCACGCCCACGGCGATGATGGCGGCCTGGCCGAAATTGAGCAGGGAGATGGAGGCCTGGCTCTTGATGACGTTGTCCTCCCACTGACCGAGGGTGTGGTCGACGCGCTCGATCTCGCGCCGCTCGGCGCCGAAGTACTTCACCGTCTCGTAGTTCATCAGGCTCTCCACCGCCCGATTGTTGGCCTCGGACTCGAAGCGGTTGGCGGTGAGGCGGTATTCCATGCGCCAGTTCATGACGGCGAAGGTGAAGGCCACGTAGGCGGCCACGCTGAGGGCGATGATGAGGGTGAACACCACGTCGTAGCCCTGCAGCAGGATGCCCATCACCAGGGCGAACTCCACCAACACCGGCAGGATACTGAAGGTGAGGTAATTGAGGATGCTGCTCAGGCTGGCGGCGCCGCGCTGCAGGTCGCGGGCGATGGCGCCGGTCTTGCGCTCGAGGTGAAAGCGCAGCGACAGGCGGTGCAGATGATCAAGCGTTCGCAGGGTGAGCCGACGCATGGCACGGTAGCGCACGCGGGTGAACAGCACGTCGCGCAGCTCGGTGAACAGGGAGGTGCCCAGCTTGGCCATGCCGTAGGCCAGCAGCAGGCCCACCGGCAGTGCCGCCAGTACCTGGCCCTCGCTCAAGTCGAGGTGATCCACCAGGGCCTTGAGCACCAGCGGCACGCCGACGCTGGCCAGCTTGGCCAGCAGCAGGCTGATCAGGGCCAGCAACACCCGGCCGCGGTACTCCCACAGATAGGGCAACAAGGCGCGGAAATTGGCCAGGTCGTTGCGGTCCGCGCTGGGCGCGGTGGTGTAGGAATAGCGTGCACTCATGATCGATGGCCGGAAAATTGAGATTGAGAGAGGAGAGGCACTGGGGCCTGCGGACGACGGGCCACTATAAAAGGCACTGCCTGAAATGGCCATCCGGTCCTTGCCGGGGGGTCCAGAAGCGCGCTTTAAACGCCGGTTAAAGTCCCCATCCCGACTGCCGATACAGGGTGCACAGCATCATCGAGGTCCCTGTCATGCCCCGCCACTGTCCTGTTTTCCGGAGATCTTCGACGCCCATGCCGATGGTCCCCCGACACACGACAGGGATGACAGAAACGGCAGCCGAGGCATCCCCTGCCGGCCTGCCACCGACACCACCCTGCCCCACCCATTCCCCCTATCGAGGAAACCGTCCGTGCTGAATTCCATCATCAAGGCCCTCTCCCACATCGGTTGGCGCAAGAAGATCCTCGGCCTCTCCTCGCTCTATATGGCCATCATCCTCTTGGTCGGCCTGTTCGGCGCCAGCACCATCCAGCAGCAGAGCGCGGCCATGAAGGAGATCGTGCAGGGCTCGCAGGCGCGGCTCGACACGGTGACCGGCGCCCGTCTGGCCATCGTCGAGATGGGTCGCGCCCTGGCCAGCGTCATCGCCGCCGAGGAGAAGAAGGAGATCCGTGGCGAGGCCGTGGCGGCGATCCGCGCCCTCTCGCTGCTCGACGAACAGATTCAGAACCTGGCCAAGAATCTGCCCGACAGCCCCGAGGTGAAGGAACTCGCCGCGCAGATCAAGACCCTGCGCCCGCAACAGATGTCCATCATCAAGGCGGCGAAGAAGAACCGCGACACGCAGGCCATGGAGATCATGCGCAGTATCACCAGCGATTCGAAAAAGGTGGATGCCCTGTCGCAGAGCCTGGTGGACAAGGAACGCGAGAAGCTCGCTGCGCTGCAGGCCGAGACCGCCCGCCACAGCGCCCGCGCCATCACCCTCACCAGCATCATCATCGGCATCGGTCTGCTCATCGGCACCCTCACCAGCCTGTTGGCCGCCTACCTGGTGACCAAGCCCCTGGGCATGGTGGAGCAGACCATGACCGCGGTGGCCGATGGCAACCTGCGCGTGCAGGTCGAGGAGGCCGGCAGCGACGAGATCGGCCGTACCGTCAACGCCATCTCGCGCACCGTGCACAACCTGCACGAGATCATCTCCAAGATCCGCAACGGCGCGCACAACCTGGGCGAGCAGTCGGGCCAGGTGGGCCAGGCCGCCGAGGTGGTGAACCGCGTCTCCACCCAGTTGCACGACAGCGTGACGGAGATTCAGAACGACACCGGTCAGGTCGCCTCGATCACCGATGACGTGGCCCAGCGCCTGAGCGAGAGCGCCGGCATCGCCGAGGAGACGGCCCGCTCCACGCGCGAGACTTCGGGTCAGTTGCTGCGCACGGTGGAGGAGTTCGAACGCTTCCAGGGCGAGATGGAGAACACCGCGCGGGTGACCCGCGAGCTGGCCAAGGCCGCCGACGAGGTCACCAGCATCACCGATACCATTCGCGACATCTCCTCGCAGACCAACCTGCTGGCCCTCAATGCCGCCATCGAGGCGGCGCGTGCCGGCGATCACGGCCGCGGCTTCGCCGTGGTGGCCGACGAGGTGCGCCAGCTGGCCAAGCGCACGGAAGACGCCACCACCGAGATCTCCGGCCTGGTGGAGGGTATCTCCTCCAGCGTCAACACCACGGTGGACGCCCTGGAGAGCAGCGTGCAGGACGCCAAATCCAACATCGACCACCTCACCGGCCTGGCCGGCGAGACCACCAACAGCAGTGAGCGCGTGCAGGCCATGCGTGCCAGCATGATGGAGGTGGATGGCCTGATCGGTTCACAGGGGGTGGCGGTGCAGCGCATCTCCTCCACCGTGACCGCCCTGGTGGACGTCTCCAGCGAGGCCAACCGCGAGACCGACGCCCTCAACCACCTGTCCGGTGAACTGGGCGAAGCCGCCAGCGAGCTCAATCGCGCGGTGGACCGTTTCCAACTGTAGCCGCGAGGGATCGCGCATCCGTTAACATGACCAAATCCAGTTAGCCACATGGCCACCTGGCCAGCACTGCAACCGCGAATCGAGAACCGAAGGAGAAACCATGAAATCCAGCCCCCGCCTCCATCACCTTGTCCGCAGAAGCCTGTTGGCACTCTGCCTGGGCGCCAGCGCCTTTGCCGCCCAGGCCGCCGACTACAGTAGTTTCCTGCGCCCGGCCGAGATTCCGCAGCCCGACAACAACCGCCTG
>JANTGX010000055.1 GCA_024762755.1 Gammaproteobacteria bacterium | reverse complement strand
GTTCCCCCGGCGTATCCTCGACGTGGCGCACAACCCCCACAGTGCCCGTGCCCTGGCCGCCAACCTGGGCCAAGACCCTTGCAGCGGGCGCACCCACCTGGTGCTCGGCATGCTGGCGGACAAGGACATCCCCGCCACCCTCGCCCCCCTGCAGGGGTTGGTGGATGCGTGGTACCTGAGCGAACTCGAGGTGCCCCGCGCGGCCCCGGCGTCCGTGTTGCAACAGGCCCTGAATGGCCGGGGCCATTGCTATACCGACGTGGCGGCGGCCTGCCAGGCCGCCCTGGCGGCGGCCGAGGAGGGCGACCGGGTGGTGATCTGCGGCTCGTTTCATACGGTGGCCGCGGCCCTGGCGGCGGGCGTATAATCGCCCGTCTGAGCGGCATTCGAGGACCGTGTGAACATCCAATTCAAACAACGGCTGGTGGGCGCCATCGTGCTCATCTCCCTGGCCGTCATCATCGTCCCCCTGCTGCTGCCGGGCGAAGGCAGCCTGCAGAAGGCGCCGCCGGGCAGCCGTCTGCCACCGGCTCCGGAATACCGCTTTGCCCCCCTCAAGTCCCCGCCACCGGCGCCCATGCCCATCCCGGCGCCCCGGCCGCTGGAGGCGCCCCCGGCCGAGCCCTCAGCGGGCGGTGAGACGGCATTGCCGGTGCCGGACCTGCCGGTGGACACGGCGACGCCAACGGAGGCCGAGGCAGAGCCCCCCGTCCCATCCCGAGCCGCGGGCCAGGCGCAGGCCAAGTCCAAGGACAAGGCCAAGACAGACACCGCCACGCCCGCCGGCTGGGTGGTGCAGGTGGCCAGTTTTTCACGCCGCGACAACGCCCTCGCCCTGCGCGACCGGCTGCGCCAACACGGCCATCCCTGCTTCGTCGAGGCGGTGAAGGACGCCAAGGGGCAGACCGTCTACCGGGTCCGTGTGGGACCCCTGCTGAGCCGGGGCGAGGCCGAGACACTGCAGCGGCGATTGGTCGAGGAGGTCGATCTCAAGGGCCTGGTCCTGCGATACCCCTGATGCGCCGTGTCCCTCCCTTGAGCCGAAACCGCCCTCTCCGGGGCCGCTCGCCAGTTGGCGTCGCGGGCCCCGTCGCGGCACGTGGGCTATTCTCGTGTCCGGCTGCCGGAATGTTGTCCGTGTGCCCATCGGCTCTGTTAAAATCGCTGTCTTTTGCCGGGTGTGTCTGAGATGGTGTGGGTGGATTTCCTGATTCCCGGAATCATCGTGGTCTCGGCACTGCTCAGCCTGATGCGGGGCTTCGTCCGCGAGGCCTTTTCCCTCGCCGGCTGGCTGGCGGCCACCTGGGTGGCGCTGCATTTTTCCCAGCCCCTTGCGGCGGCCTTCCTGGGCGGCATCTCGGCGCCCTCGCTGCGCGTCGCGGTGGCCTTTGTCGTCCTCTTCGTCGTCACGCTGGTCCTCTCCGCCGTGCTCACCCGCCTGGTCGCTCAGTTGGTGCAACGCACCGGGCTTAGCGGCACGGACCGCATGATCGGCATGCTGTTCGGCGCGGTGCGTGGGGCGGTGGTGGTGGCGGTATTGGTATTGCTGGCGGGAATGACCAGCATGCCGCAGGATCCGTGGTGGCAGCAATCGGTCACCATTGGCTATTTCCAGGCCCTGGCGCAATGGCTGCAGGAGAACGTGGCGCCAGAGATCGCGAATTATCTGGGTTAGCGAATCGGCGCCCTGTACGAGAGGTATCCCTGATGTGCGGCATTATCGGAATCGTTGGTCACGAGAACGTGAACCAGGAGATCTATGACGGCCTGACCGTGCTCCAGCACCGCGGCCAGGACGCGGCGGGCATCGTCACCTGCGACAACGGCAGGCTGTTCCTGCGCAAGGACAACGGCCTGGTGCGTGACGTCTTCCACACCCGTCACATGCTGCGCCTGCGCGGCAACATGGGCATCGGCCACGTGCGTTATCCCACCGCCGGCCGCTTCACCTCTGCCGAGGCGCAGCCCTTCTATGTCAATTCACCCTTTGGCATCTCCCTGGCGCACAACGGCAATCTGACCAATGCCGCCGAACTCAAGCGCGACCTGTTCCGCGCCGACCGCCGGCACATCAACACCGATTCCGACTCCGAGGTGCTGCTCAACGTATTTGCCCACGAGTTGCAGCAACAGGCCAAGTTGGAGGTGACCCCGGACGACGTCTTCGCCGCCGTCGCGGGCGTGCACCGACGCTGCCGCGGGGCCTATGCCGTGGTGGCCATGATCACCGGCTACGGTATCGTCGGCTTTCGCGACCCCCACGGTATCCGCCCGGCGGTGTTTGGTCGCCGCGACACACCCCAGGGGGCCGAGTACATCGTCGCCTCCGAGAGCGTCGCCATCGACGCCCTGGGCTTCGAGCTGATTCGCGATATCGCCCCCGGCGAGGCGGTCTACATCGACCAGGGCGGCCAACTGCACACCCGGCAATGCGCCGAGCAGCCGCAACTCACGCCGTGTATCTTCGAGCACGTCTATTTCGCCCGCCCGGACTCCATCATCGACGGCATCTCGGTGTACAAGGCCCGCCTGCGCATGGGCGAGGCCCTGGCGCGCAAGATCCAGCGCACCCGGCCGCAGCACGACATCGACGTGGTCATCCCCATCCCCGATACCAGCCGCACCTCGGCCATGCAGTTGTCCAATGCCCTCGGCATCCTGTATCGCGAAGGCTTTATAAAAAACCGCTACATCGGCCGCACCTTCATCATGCCGGGGCAGAAGCAGCGGCGGAAATCGGTGCGCCAGAAGCTCAACGCCATCGACCTGGAATTCAAGGGCAAGAACGTCCTCCTGGTGGACGACTCCATCGTCCGTGGCACCACCTCGCAGCAGATCATCCAGATGGCCCGCGACGCCGGCGCACGCAAGGTCTATTTCGCCTCCGCCGCGCCGCCGGTGCGGTATCCCAATGTCTACGGCATCGATATGCCCTCGGTGCACGAACTGGTGGGTCACGGCCGGAACGAAGAGGAGATCGCCCAGGTGATCGGCGCCGACTGGCTGGTCTATCAGGATCTCGACGACCTGGTGGAGACCGCGCGGCACGGCAATCCGGCCATCACCCGTTTCGACACCTCGGTGTTCGATGGCCAGTACGTCACCGGCGACATCACCCAGGACTACCTCGACTTCCTCGAAGAGAAACGCAACGACGGGGCGCGCAACAAGGCGGGGGAGGACAATGCGGTGATCGACCTGCACAACTCCGACTGACTTGACAGCCGCGGAGGGCGGGCACTACTGTCTGTCCATGGCGCCGATTTGATTCAGCTTGCGGGCGCGTAAAAAATTCAGCTAAAGCGAGGGCAAGACCCGCTTTGGCCACTCGATCGCAGACCGGCCAGGCGGGTTTTTTTGTGCCGGCTGGAGGGTATTTGCCACAGAGGCACGGAGGGCACAGAGAATATTTTTCTCGCAAGACCCGCAGAGCCTGCAAAGAAAGACACTAATATTTTCCTTTGCCAACGCTGCGACCTTTGCGGGAAGCAAAAGCATTTCTCCGTGTCTCTGTGGCAAAAGAAATTCATCAACAAAGGTAAGAATCATGGCCAGCAATGATGACAGAGCGTTCGACGACTCCCTGAACTTCGACACCCTCGCGGTGCGGGCGGGGTACCATCGCACCAACGAGGGCGAACACAGCGAGGCCATCTTCGCCACTTCCAGTTATGTGTATGAGAGCGCGGCGCAGGCGGCGGCGCGTTTCTCTGGCGAAGAGCCGGGCAACATCTACTCGCGATTCACCAACCCCACGGTGCGCGCCTTCGAGGAGCGCCTGGCGGCCTTGGAGGGGGGGGAACGCTGCATCGCCACCGCCTCCGGCATGGGCGCCATTCTCGCCGCCTGCATGGGCAGCCTGAAGGCCGGTGACCACATCGTCTCCTCGCGCGCCATCTTCGGCTCCACCGTGGTGTTGTTCAACAACATCATGCAGCGTTTTGGTGTGCCCACCAGCTTCGTGCCCCTCACCGACCTGGATGCCTGGGCCGAGGCCATCCGGCCGGAGACGCGCCTGCTGTTTCTGGAGACCCCCTCCAATCCGGTGACCGAGGTGGCGGACATCGCTGCCCTGGCCGAACTGGCCCATGCGCACGACTGCCTGCTGGTGGTGGACAACGCCTTCTGCACGCCGGCCCTGCAACGCCCCCTGGCCCTGGGCGCCGACCTGGTGATCCACTCCGCCACCAAATACATCGACGGCCAGGGCCGCTGCATCGGTGGCGCGGTGGTCGGCAGCGCGGCGCTGCTCGACGGCGATGTGCATGGCATGGTGCGCACCGGGGGCGTGAGCATGAGCCCGTTCAATGCCTGGGTCTTTCTCAAGGGGCTGGAGACCCTGCGCTTGCGCATGGAGGCCCATTGCCGCAATGCCCAGCAACTCGCCGAGTGGCTGGATCGGCAGCCCATGGTGAGCCGGGTCAACTACCCCGGTCTGCCCTCACATCCCCAGCACGCCCTGGCGGCGCGTCAGCAGTCGGACTTCGGCGGCGTGCTGTCCTTCGTCGTCAAGGGGGGGCAGGCGGCGGCCTGGCAGGTGATCGACGCCACGCGTCTGCTCTCCATCACCGCCAACCTGGGCGACACCAAGAGCACCATCACCCATCCGGCGACGACCACCCACGGCCGGGTGGATCCGGTGGAGCGGGCTGCGGCCGGCATCGACGACGGCCTGATCCGCGTCTCCGTGGGCCTGGAAGACATCGCCGATATCCAGGCGGATCTGGAACGCGGCCTGCATCGACTCTCCTGAATCGGCGTCGCGGGCCGTCAGCGTCCGCGCACCGTGTGCGCTGGGTTCTGTGCCACCAGGCGCGCTTCGGGCACGCGGGCCTGAATGGCCAGCGGCAGGTCGACACAGATGCCGGGCCGCGGCCGCACGCTGACCCACAGCAGGTTGAGTTTGAGGTTGAGGTCGACGAAGACCACGTGGGGGGAGAAGGCGGCCAGTGCCGCCTCCAACTCGGCGATCACCGACCGTTGATGGGTGTGGCTGCGTTGGGCGAGGCGCGGGATGAGCAGCATGAAATCGCTCAGCCGCTGACCGTGCTCGTCACGCGTGGGTACCCGTTGCCAGAGGGGCCCGGCCGGTTGCAGGGTGATCGCCGGCGCGCGGCGCGGCGGTTTGTGCTTCGACGCCAGTCGTCCTTCCATCGTGCCCCCTTGGCCCTGTGTGCCCGAAACCGCCTCCGAGATGGCGTACGTCCCGTATCCGCCTTGATGGACTAAGCCATCAGGGTATGCGCCCGGCGTACGTCGCCGGTCTGCCCACCACCCTCGATGTGGCCGAGGCTCTCCGTCAGCAAGGCCTCGGCCTCCTGCGTGCGCCCCTGTCGCTGCCAGCAGCTGGCGAGGTCGATGGCACTGCGCAGGGCGAGGCCGTGGGCCTCTTGCTCGCGTGCCTGCTGCAGGGCGGCCAACAGAGCGCTCTCCAGGGCGGCCGTATTGGGTTGTTCCTGGGTGGCATCGAAGCGGGCACGCAGGCGCAACAGCTCGGCGAGGAAGAAGCCTTCTTCGGTCTTCTTGCCTTCGCTCAGTGCCTGCTCGATGGTGGCGCGTGCGCTGTCGATCTCTCCGCTGCGGTACTGCAGGTCGGCCAACAGACAGAGAAAATAGGAATGCACCAGGCGACTGCCGGAGGCTTCGTATCCCAAGAGTGCCTGACGAAAGGCCTCGCAGGCCGCCGCGGCGTCGTCACCGGCGGTGGCCCAGGCACGCAACATGCGTCCGGTGGCGGACCAGAAGGCGAAGCCGTATGTCTCGCCCAGGGCGATCTGGGCCTCGGCGCGCCGACGTGCCTCGTCGGTCTCGCCACGCAGCTGGTGCAGCACGGCGAGGAACTGCAGGGCATAGGCCTGGCTGAAAGGGTGGGCGAGGGTCTTGGCCAATTCCAGGGCACGCCGGCAGAGGGCCAGGGCCTGTTCCGGCCGGCCCTGCAGCCAGTGGATGCAACCGGCGTTGGCCAGGGAGGCGACGCGCACGTCCTGGCAGTGGCCGAGATGGGCCTCGTCGTTTGTCCCGCCATCGGGCTGTGCCGAGGGCAGCAGCAGGGCCAGTGCCTCGCTCAATCTACCCTGCCAGAAGCGGGTGCTGCCGAGGGTGCGCTGGGCCTCGCGTTGTACGTCTTGCCGAGCGCTGCTCTGGCCCAGGGCCTGCAGCTCGAGTGCCAGGGTCTCGGCCGTGGCGAGGTCGGCGCGCACGATGTAGTACTCCCACAGACCGCACAGCACGGGGAAACGGGTGGCCACGTCCTGGATGTCGTTGCACAGCTCGTGGGCGCGGGCATAGGCCTTTTCGACCTCGTCGGCGGCATAACCGCGGCCCATCATCTGCGCCAGGCCGAGGGTGGTCTGCAGGGCCAGTTCGCGGCCCTTGCGCGCGGGGCTGTCGGGCAGGCGCTGGAGCACCGTGAGGCCGTTCTGCAGGTGGGAGACGGCCTCCTGATTGGCCGAGTGCTGCACCGCCAACTCGCCGGCGGTGAGCCACAGGTCCACCGCCTCCTGGTCTTCGCCGGCCTCGGCGCAGTGATGGGCCAGCAGCTCCGGATTGGTCTCGATGATCTGCGGGAAGTGCTCTTTCAGGCGTCCGGCGATGCGCCGGTGGTATTGCTGGCGGGTGCGCCGCAGGAGGGACTGATAGGCGGCCTCGCGCAGCAGGGCATGGCGGAAGCTGTAGTAGGCATTGGGCGCCCGTCCACGCTGCAGGAAGAGCTCGGCATTGATGAGGTGATTGAGGCCGCGCTGCAGGCTGTTCTCGTCCCGGTCGGCCACCGCGCTGAGCAGCTCGTGGGCGAATTCCCGTCCCAGGGTGGCGCTCAGCTGGGCCAGCTCCTTGTCCTCGCCGAGGGCGTCGAGACGCGACATGAGGGAGTCCTGCAGGGTGGAGGGGATGGCGAGCTCGGCCAGGCTGCGGCGTAGCTCGAAGTGGTTGGCCTTCTCCTCCAGCATGTCGGAGGCGAGCACCATGTGCGTCAGTTCCTCGATGAAGTAGGGCACGCCGTCGGCCTTGCGCTGGATCTCGGCGAATACGTCCATGGGCAGGGTCTTGCCCTTGGCGAGTTGGCGCACGAGGTGCCCGGATTGTTGGCGGGTGAGCCGGTTGAGGGTCACCAAGGTGAGATTGGCGTGTGATTTCCAGGGCGGCGCAAACTCGTTGCGGAAGGTGAACAGGGCAAAGATATTGGTCAGGCCCGGGCGCTCCACCAGCAGGCCGAGCAATTCCAGGGTGGAGGCATCGACCCAGTGCAGGTCCTCGACCACCAACACCACCAGGCGCTGCTCGGCCAGGGTCTGCAGTACCGTGACCACCGTCTCCAGCACGCGCCGCTTGCGCTGCTGCGGGGTGGCGCCGAGGGCCTGCGGTCCATAGCCGGGGAGGGGAATGGCGAGCAGCTCGGCCATGGCCGGCAGGGTCTGGCTGATATCCAGGCCGAGGGTGGCGATGGCCTCTTCCAGGCGGGCCAGGCGTAGGGCGGGGTCGTCCATGCGCTGCAGGCCGAGGGTACGCTGCACGACGTCGATGATGGGGTGAAGGAAGCTGTTCTGATAATAGGGGGAGCCACCGCACTCCATGATGAAGCAGGGCTCGTCCTCGAGTCGCTCGTAGACCATCTGCACCATGCGGGTCTTGCCCAGGCCGGCCTCGCCGCCGAGCAGGACCACCTGGCCCACCCCCTTGCGCGCCTGGTCGAGGCGTTCCATGACCAGGGCGGTCTCCTGATCGCGGCCCACCAGGGGTTCGTTGTGCACCGAGGGTCCCGGCCGCAGGCGTTGCTCCAGGCTGTGTTCGCCGAGGATGCGATAGAGGTCCATGGGGTGGGTGAACCCCTTGAGCTGGTGGCGGCCGAGGGGTTCGACGTCGAAGTCGTCGGCGATCAGCCGCCAGGTGGCCTCGCTCACCACCACCGAATTGGGTGTGGACAGGCCCTGCACACGCGCGGCGATGTTGGGCGTCTCGCCCAGGGCCATGGTGCGCTTGTCACCGTCGCCCATCTCGCCGATGACCACCAGGCCGGTGTGCACCCCGATGCGTACGGAGAGGTGCTCGTCTCCGCCGTTGTGCACGGGATAGGCCTGCAGCGGGACCTGGCTGGCGATCTCCAGGGCCGCCTGGGTGGCGCGCCGGGCGTCGTCCTCGTGCGCCTGCGGGTAGCCGAAGTAGACCAGGATGCCGTCCCCCAGATATTGCGCCACGTGGCCGCCGAAGCGCTCCACCACGTCGTTGCAGGTGTTGCGATAGCCGCGCATGATGTCGCGCAGCTCCTCGGGGTCGATGCGTTCGGAGAGGGCGGAGGAGCCCACCATGTCGCAGAACAGCACGCTGAGCTGGCGTCGCTCGGCCTCCTGGCGTTGGGGTTCTTCGGCGGCCACCGGCGATGGCGCCTCGGCCTGCAACGCGGCACCGCATTGTCCGCAGAATTTGAACAGGGGGGGATTGGCGAACTGGCAGGCGGGGCAGATGCGTTGCAAGGGGCTGGCGCACTGCCCGCAGTAGCGCATGCCCGGCGGGTTGTCGAATCCACATTTTTCGCACTGCATGGCGGTGTTCCACGGTATTGAGAAGTGCCCATGAGGCGGTTGGCCCGCGCATTTTCGCCTCGGGACGTCTGCGCGAGGATAACCGTGGCCCCTGGTGGCGGCAAGGCGGCGTCCCCGCTGCCACGGGTTCTCGAGCCGGTGGGTTCATCAGGTGTACACCGTTTGCCCAAGGTTTCGGTCGACGCCCGGCCTCGTTCGACCATCCGCTTCCCATGTGTCGGCGTACTTCCCGCCGTGCCGGTTCGGTTACGCGCAGTCCTCCAGCTCGTGTCTCGCATGAAACCGTCGGCTCAAATCACTGAAATGTGACGCCTTTCACTCAAGACGGGCGGCTCGCTGCCGATGAGGAGGGTGAGATCCCTTGGATTGGGAAAGGAGATTCACCGTGAGACACAGTAAGAAGCCCTTCCGCCTCGACCCCATGACGGCCCTGCTGGTGGTGGTCGCCCTAGGCGTCGCCCTCACCATGGTCGCCCAGGCGAGCGCCGGTACCGGGGCGGACGAGATGTTGGTGGCCCAGCAGGGCATCGTCACGTCCCTGCGCTGATCGACCCGGCTCCCTGTCGACCCGCGCCCGTCGCGGGTGTCGCTGTTCTTTTCTCTGCCGTTTTTCACCCGTTTCTATGTCTATCCGCCGCACACAGCCCGCGCGGCTTGTCCCGCCGTGGCCCATGAGGCAACCTCGGACACCATGAGCAGGGCCAACGACGAGGGAGGGGAGGCCATGAGACCATCGAACCGGCGCGCAAGGCGCCGCCCCGGGCATACGCCTGCGCCACAGCGGACCCGGTCGCGCCTGGCGCTCATGGCGTGTTTGGGCATGGCGCTCTCGGTCTGTCCCGTGGCCTCCTTCGCCGCCGCCCTGGGCATGGGCGAGGGCAGGGCGACGCAGGCGGAGTCCACCATCCCGCGACCACCCAGCCTGCGCCTCGAGGCGGTGATGGGCCGCAAGGCCGTGATCCGGCGCGGCGACGAGCGTCTGGTGCTGAGCGCCGGGGAGACGCGCGCGGGCCTGCGTCTGCTCCAGCTGGACGGCGAGGTGGCCGTGGTGTCGGACCACGAGGGCCCACGCCAGCGCCTGCGCCTGGGCGACGGCCCCATCCATACCCGCTTCGCCCGCCAGCAGCGGGCACGGGTCAGCATCGCCCCCAATCATGCCGGCATGTACGAGACGCCGGGGGCCATCAACGGCCGCCCGGTGCTGTTTCTGGTGGACACCGGGGCCAGCGCCGTGGCCATGAACGCGGCCCGGGCGAAGGCCCTCGGCATCGACTACTTCCTCGACGGCCGGCCCATCCTGGTGAATACGGCCTCGGGCCAGGAGCCCGCCTACGAGGTCCAATTGCGCGAGGTGCAGGTAGGCGGCATCCGTGCGCAGCATGTCTCGGCGGTGGTCCTGCAGGGGGGCTATCCCCGCGAGGTATTGCTGGGCATGTCGTTCCTCGGCCGCGTGGATATCCGCCATGACGGGGTGCTGATGGAATTGCGCCAGAAGCACTGAGGGCGCTGCACGGGGCTGACCTCGTCAGGCCTTGAAAGGCGGCGATATTTCGCCTGTCGTGCACCGTCGGTGCGGTCTCCTCGTCTAACAGGCTGTTGAAATAGCCACGCATAAACCACCCATCGATCCAGAATTGCGGGAATTTTCGTTTATTTCTCCGGGCGAGTGGCTGCATACCCCGG
>JANTGX010000054.1 GCA_024762755.1 Gammaproteobacteria bacterium | reverse complement strand
CAGCTTGTCGACCAAACCCTTGATCACCAGCAGGTTGACGTGCAGCTCCCCCTGCGCCTCTTGCAGCTGCAATACCAGCAGGCGTTCCAGGCCGCGCAGCGAAGGATGCTTGCGGAGATAGGCCAGCACCCGCGCGGCGGCGGCGCGTTCGCCGTGTTTGGCCTCCAGCAACTCGGCCAGCGCCAGCAAGGCAGTGATGCCACCATAGTCGGTATGCAGCCGGGACAGGTGTTTCTCGCCGGCCTCTTCCCTTCCCAACTCGCGGTAGCTCTTGAGCAGCAAGGGCACCGCCTCGGATAGAAAGGCCGGGTCGAGTTGCTCGATCCGGCCAAGGGTCTTCAGGGCAGCCTTGTGGCGGCCGGCGCGTTGCTCGATCTCGCCCTTCAACAGGGTCGCGCGCACACTGTCGTGGTCACTCGCCAAGGCCTGCTTGACCTGCTTGAGGGCCAGCTTGAGCTCCCCCTCGCGCAGGGCCTGAGTGGCCAGCTCGCAGTAGAAGTGGGCGATGCGCGCAGACATCTTCTCGCCGCCGGCCTGTTCCAGGCGTCGCGCGTCGTCGATGGCCTTCTGCCATTCGTGCTCCTGTTGATAGATGTCCAACAGGTGCTCCAGGGCCTCGCGCCGGTAGAGGCCTTGGTCGAACAATTCCAGAAACAGCGACTCGGCACGGCCCAGCAGGCCGGCGCGCAGATAGTCCCGGGCCAGCTCCAGCAGGGCCAGGGCCGCCTGCTGCTTGCTCAGGGTAGGCCGCGCGATAAGATTTTGATGGATGCGAATGGCGCGTTCCACCTCGCCACGGCTGCGAAACAGGTTGCCCAGGGCCATGTGCGTCTCGACCGTCTCGCTGTCCACCTCCAGCATCTGCACGAAGACATCGATGGCCTTGTCTTGCTCTTCGTTGAGGAGATAGTTGAGGCCGCGGATGTATTCGGAGGAGAAATCCGGGCAGTCGCGCTGGCGCTTCTTCTGCTTACTGCGCGCGCCCAGCCACCAGCCGGAGAGAAAGGCGATGGGCAGGAATGCGGCGAATACGATGAGCTGCAGGGTCAATGCTGATCCTTGAGAGGCAACGCGCGCAGGTTGCCCAACTCCTTCTCTTTGTTGCGCAGGGTTTTGCGCAGGCGGGAGATCTCGTGTTTCAGACTGAGCGTCATGCTCATGCTGGCGAGTACGCCGAGCAGGGCGCCGACGGCGATGGAAACCACGACCACCAGCGAGAGAGGTGCCTCGATGGTGCCGAAGTAGTAGGTCAGCGTCACCTGCTGCGCATTCATCAGGGCGAAGCTGAGCCCTGCGATGGCGACGATGAGGAAGATGATCAGATATACGATGCGTTTCATGGCGTCCACCCGTTATCGTTATTGGTTCGGGCCGTTCTGGCCTGCTGCTATCGGCTGAAATGCTGCGTTGAAATGGCCACACAGGGCGTCTTATACGATATGTGCGGGCAAAAAAAAACGGTATCAGCTTAACGCAAATACCGTTCTTTCGTATCTCGCCGGATGAAAAAATCAGGCTTGACTGGGATGCTCACCATTGACGCGTTCACGCAATTCTTTGCCGGGCTTGAAGTGCGGCACGTACTTGCCCGACAAGGCGACCGGATCTCCCGTCTTGGGATTGCGGCCAATGCGTGGTGGTCGGTAATGGAGGGAGAAACTGCCAAAACCGCGAATCTCGATCCGCTGTCCTGTCGACAGATTCTGCGCCATTTGCTCGATCAAGGTCTTCACCGAGAGCTCCACATCCTTGTAGGGCAAATGAGGCTGTTTGCGTGCGATACGTTCGATCAATTCCGACTTGGTCATCTCACTCAATCCCCTTGAGCATGGGCGGGCGGCTCACGCCGCCCGCCGCTGCGGCAAGCTTATGACTTTTTGCTTTCCATCTGCTCCTTCAACAGGTCACCCAGCGTGGTGCTGCCTGCTTCCGGCTGGCTGCGGCCGTAGTCCTGAATGGCCGCCACTTCTTCTGCGTCATCCTTGGCCTTGATGGAGAGGTTCAGGGTGCGGTTCTTGCGATCCACGCCGATGAACTTGGCCTCCACCTCTTCGCCTGCCTTGAGCATGGTGCGGGCATCTTCCACACGATCGCGGGTGATCTCGGAGGCACGGATGTAGCCCTCGATACCCTCGCCCAGATCCACCACGGCGCCCTTGGCGTCGACTTCGGAGATCACGCCCTTGACGATGGAGCCCTTGGGGTGATCGGCAAGGAAGTTGCCGAAGGGATCCTGTTCCATCTGCTTGATACCCAGCGAGATGCGCTCACGCTCGGGGTCGATGGCCAGGATGGTGGTCTCGATCTCGTCGCCCTTCTTGAAGCCGCGAATGGCCTCCTCGTCGGGCTGGTTCCAGGAGATGTCGGACATGTGCACCAGACCGTCGATTCCGCCATCCAGACCGATGAAGATACCGAAGTCGGTGATGGACTTGATGGTGCCGATGACCTTGTCGCCCTTGTTGTGGGTGGCGGCAAACTCGTCCCAGGGATTGGGCTTGCACTGCTTCATGCCGAGGGAGATGCGACGGCGCTCCGGATCGATATCCAGCACCGTGACCTCGACCTCTTCGCCCACATCGACGATCTTGTTGGGCGCCACGTTCTTGTTGGTCCAATCCATCTCGGAGACGTGCACCAAGCCTTCGACGCCCTCTTCGATCTCGACGAAGCAGCCGTAGTCGGTCAGGTTGGTGACCTTGCCGAACAGGCGTGAGCCCACCGGATAGCGGCGTGCGATGTCTTCCCAGGGATCCTCGCCCATCTGTTTCAGGCCGAGCGAGACGCGGGTGCGTTCACGATCGAACTTGAGCACCTTGACGTCGATCTCGTCGCCCACGTTGACGATCTCGCTGGGATGCTTGATGCGCTTCCAGGACATGTCGGTGATGTGCAGCAGGCCATCGATTCCGCCCAGGTCGATGAAGGCACCGTAATCGGTGAGGTTCTTCACCACGCCCTTGAGCACCTGGCCCTCTTGCAGGCTGGCGATCAACGCCTCGCGCTCCTCGGAGGACTCGGCCTCGACCACGGCGCGACGCGATACGACCACGTTGTTGCGCTTCTGGTCCAGCTTGATGACCTTGAATTCCAGTTCCTTGCCTTCGAGGTAGGTGGTGTCGCGCACGGGGCGCACATCGACCAGAGAACCCGGCAGGAAGGCGCGGATCTCGTTCAGCTCGACGGTAAAGCCGCCCTTCACCTTGCCGGTGATGACGCCCTTGACGGTCTCGCCAGCCTCGTAGGCGGCCTCGAGTACGCGCCAGGTGCGGGCGCGCAGGGCCTTTTCGCGGGACAGTCGGGTCTCGCCGAAACCGTCCTCCACGTATTCCAGGGCGACTTCCACTTCGTCGCCCGGCTTGACTTCGATCTCGCCCTCCGCGTTGCGGAACTCGTCCACCGGGATCACGCCTTCGGACTTCAGGCCGGCATTGACGACCACGAAATCGGGGGTGACGTCGACCACGGTGCCCTTGATGATGGAACCGGGACGCATCTCGGTCTGGGCAAGACTCTCTTCGAATAATTCGGCAAAGCTTTCGCTCATTGCATTTCTTTCCTTGGCGTCTGCGGGTCTGCGAAGGACCGCGGCGCCAGTCTGTAAAACCGTCGATCGCATGTTCGGGACACACAAGACAAACGGCGGTAGGTTTATGTAAATGCCCGCTGGTGCAGGCTCCAATAGCAGTTATGCTGAGTTATATGACAACAAAAACCGCGATTTTCTCCGGACGGGAAAGTCGGCCTCGGGGGAGTCGGTCACAGGCGTTCCTGGCTCAGTTCCCACAGGCGATTCACCACGTCATCGATGGTCATGTCCGAGGTATCCACCTGGATGGCGTCTGCCGCGGGAACCAGCGGTGAGGCAGCCCGATCACGATCTCGCGCATCGCGTTCGGCTATCTCGTCCAAAAGATCGCGCATGCTAACATCCAATCCCTTTTGTTTCAACTGGTTATAGCGGCGGCGCGCGCGCTCCTCGGCGCTCGCGGTGAGAAAGATCTTGAGCCTGGCATCGGGAAACACCACGGTGCCCATGTCGCGTCCATCGGCCACCAGTCCCGGCGGGCGGCGGAAGGCCCGCTGGCGCGCCAGCAGGGCCTCGCGCACCGCCGGGATGGCGGCCACCTTGGAGGCGTCGTTGCCGCAGGTCTCGGTGCGGAGCTCTGCGGTCACGTCCTCACCCTCGAGCAGGGTGAGAATCTCTCCCGACGCCGCATCGGGGACGAATTCCACGTCCAGGTGTTCGGCCAGGTCGCGCAGGGCCTCGGCGTCGTTCAAGGGGATGCCGTGCTTGCGCGCGGCCAGGGCCACCAGTCGGTAGAGGGCGCCGCTGTCGAGGATGTGCCAACCGAGGCGCTGGGCCAGCAGGCGGGTGATGGTGCCCTTGCCGGAGGCCGTGGGGCCGTCGATGGTGATCACGGGGACGTCCTGTTCTGCTTCACTCATGGGTCTCGCTCCGTATACGCAGCCCGGCCTGCTGCGCCAAGGTGACAAAGTTGGGGAAAGAGGTATCGACATTGGCGCAGTTTTCGATGACCACGGGCCCGCTGGCGCGCAGGGCGGCCATGGCGAAGGCCATGGCGATGCGATGATCGCCATGACTGACCACCCTGCCCTCTCCCAGCGGCCGTGCCTCGCCACCCCGTCCCTGGATGATCATGCCGTCCTCGGTGGGACGGGCGTCGATGCCCAGGATCTGCAGGCCGTCGGCCATCACCTGGATGCGGTCGCTCTCCTTCACGCGCAGTTCGCGGGCACCGGTGAGCACCGTCTCACCCGCGGCGCAGGCGGCGGCGACGAACAACACCGGGAACTCGTCGATGGCCAACGGCACCTGCTCCTCGGGGATGTGGATACCGCGCAAGGACGCCGCACGCACGCGGATGTCGGCCACCGGCTCGCCGCCCACGGTGCGCTCGTTGCTCAGGCTGAGATCCGCGCCCATCTGGCGCAGGATCTCGATCACCCCGGTACGCGTGGGATTGATGCCCACGTGCTCGAGGGTGATGTCGGAGCCCTCGGCGATGCTCGCGCCGACCATGAAGAAGGCGGCCGACGAGATGTCCGCCGGCACCTCCACGTTGCTCGCCGTGAGCCGCCCACCGCCCTCGACGCAGACCTTGGCACCCTCACGCTGTACGGTGTAACCGAAGCCCGCCAGCATGCGTTCCGTGTGGTCGCGAGTGGGGGCCGGCTCGGTGACGCAGGTGCGGCCGCGGGCATACAACCCCGCCAGCAGGAGACAGGATTTGACCTGGGCGCTGGCCACCGGCATGACATAGTCGATGCCGTGCAATGGCTGATCGCCACAGATGCTGAGCGGCGCGGTGCCCGCCTCGGTGGTGCCGATCACCGCCCCCATCTCCGCCAACGGCTCGGTGACACGGCGCATGGGGCGGCCGGAGAGGGAGACGTCGCCGGTCAAGACGCTATCGAAGCGCTGCCCCGCGAGGAGACCGGCGAGCAGGCGCATGGAGGTGCCCGAATTGCCCAGATAGAGCGGCCCCGGCGGTGCCTGCAGGCCATGCAGGCCCACGCCGTGGATCACCACGCGGCCGTTCTCCGGGCCCTCGATCTGCACCCCCATGTCGCGGAAGGCCTGCAGGGTCGCCAGGCTGTCCTCGCCCTCGAGAAACCCGCTCACCTCGGTCACGCCGTCGGCCAGCGCACCGAGCATGATGGCGCGATGGGAGATGGATTTGTCGCCCGGCACCCGCAAATGTCCACCGAGGGCGCCGCCGGGCTGTACGGTGAATGTCACGTCTTTACTCATGAAACCTCGCAATGGTCTGTCGGCGGTTAGGGAGAACCTCTCTGGATTGTCCGTTGTGCCATCCGCCCTCGCCGGTGGATCGTCGCCCACGGCAGGCTTCAGCCACAGAATTCGTCCCGCGCCGCCTTGGCCCGGCTGAACACCTCGAGCAGATAGTCGCCGTCGTCCTCGGCGATGGCCTGGCGCAGGCGGGAGAGATCGTCGGTGAAGCGGTCCAGCATGTCCAACAGGGCCGTCTCGTTGTGCAGACAGATGTCGTGCCACATGCGCGGATCCGAGGAGGCGATGCGGGTGAAATCACGGAAGCCGCCGGCCGCGTAGTCGAAGATCTCCTGCTTTTCATCGAGCCGGGCCAGGGTATCGACCAAGGCAAAGGCCAGCAGGTGGGGCAGATGACTGGTGGCGGCGAGCACATGGTCGTGATGCTCGGCGCTGGTCTCCACGACCTCGGCACCCACGGCCTGCCAGAGGGCTCGCACCCGTGACACCGCCGCCGGGCTGCTCGCCTCGGTCGGCGTGAGGATCACCCGACGACCGCGATAGAGATCGGGAATGGCGGCCTCGACGCCGCTGTTTTCGGTACCGGCGATGGGGTGCCCGGGGACGAAATTGGCGGGCAGATCACCGAAGGCCGCGCGCGCCGCCGCGATCACGCTGGCCTTGGTGGAACCGGCGTCGGTGACCACCGTGTCGGCCGCCAGATGCGGCGCGATGCGGCGTAACACGTCCTCCATGGCGCCCACCGGCACGGCGATGAAGACCACATCGGCGCCTTCCACCGCGCGCCCGAGGTCGGTCTCGTAGTCGTCGATGACGCCCAGGGTCTGTGCGCGTTGCAGGTGCTGCTCGTCGCGACTGGCGCCGACCACGCGCTGCACGGCGCCGGCGGCACGCAGGCCGCGGGCCAGTGAGCCGCCGATGAGGCCGACGCCGATGATGGTGAGTTGCTTGATGATCATTGTGCCGTCTTGAATGCTATTGGGCGTTGCATCGAGCCAGTGGCAGAGACAGGCCGCGGCGCCATGCCTGGGCGAGAACCCGCGTGCCGGCCTCAGGCCTTCAGCGCCCGGCGCAGGGCGCCGAGAAAGCGCTCGTTCTCCGCCGGCAGACCCAGGGTCACGCGCAGGTGGCGGGGCATGCCGTAGTTGGCCAGGGGACGCACGATGACGCCCTCGCGCAGCAGCGCATCATACACAGCCGCCGCCGAATCGCCCACTTCGACAGAGACGAAATTGCCCACCGAGGGGATGAACTCCAGGCCCATCTCGGTGACCCCGTCGGTGACCCTCGCCATCTCTTCCACGTTGAGGATCACACTGCGTGAGACGTGCGCCTGATCGGCCAGCGCCGCCTCGGCCGCGGCCAGGGCCTGACTGTTGACGTTGAAGGGCGGGCGCACGCGGTTGAGCAGGTCGGCCAGGTCCGGGTGCGACAGGGCGTAGCCCACGCGCAGGCCGGCCAGGCCGTAGACCTTTGAAAAGGTGCGGGTGACCATCAGGTTGGGGTAGCGCGACAGCCAGCGGCTGGCGTCCGGGTAATCGGGCGCGCCCAGGGCGGGGTCGCTGGCGTAGTCGAAATAGGCCTCGTCCACCGCCACCACGATGTGTTCGGGCACGGCCTCGAGGAAGGCCTGCAGCTCGTCGTCGGACAGCCAGGTGCCGGTGGGATTGTTGGGATTGGCGACGAAGACGACCTTGGTGCGCGGGGTGATGGCCGCCAACATGGCCTCCGGGTCGTGCCCCCAGTCGCGCGCCGGCGCGGCCACGGGGGTACCGCCGGCGGCCAGGGTGACGAGGGGATACATGGCGAAGGCGTACTCGGCGAACAACACCTCGTCGCCCGGTTGGACGAAGGCGCGGACGACGAACTCGAGCACGTCGCTGGAGCCGTTGCCCAGGGTGATCTGTGCGCTGTTCAGGCGATGGTGCGCGGCCAGGGCCTGCTTGAGGGCGAAGCCATTGCCGTCGGGATAGCGGGACAGCTCGGCGACGCTGGCGGCCAGGGTCTCGGCGACCACCGGACTGGGGCCCAGCGGGTTTTCGTTGGAGGCGAGCTTGATCACCTCGTCGATGCCGTATTCGCGCTGCAGCTCGTCGATGGGCTTGCCCGGCTGGTAGGGCTGCAGACCGCGCACGCCGGGCGTGGCCCAGCGGTCGAAGCGATTGTTCGTCTGCCCAGCCATCAGAGGACCGCCTTGGGATAGGAGCCGAGCACCTTGAACATGGGCGATTCGTCGCGCAGATCCTGCAGGGCCTTGGCCACGCGCGGCTCTTCGGCGTGGCCGTTGATGTCGATGAAGAACACATACTCCCAATTGGCCAGGCGCGAGGGGCGCGACTCGATGCGGGTCATGGAGATGCCGTTGCGCTCGAAGGGGGCCAGCATGCGATACAGGGCGCCGGGGCGATTGGGCGTGGAGACCAGCAGGGAGGTCTTGTCCTCGCCACTGGGTGGCGTCGGTTGACGGCCGATGACGAGGAAGCGGGTGGTGTTGTCCGGGTTGTCCTCGATCTTCGCCTCGAGGATGGGCAGACCGTAGATCTCCGCCGCCACCTCGCCGGCGATGGCCGCCGTGCCCTCCTCCTCGGCCGCGCGTCGGGCCGCCTCGGCATTGGAGCTGACCGCCACGCGTTCCACATCGGGCAGATGGCTGTCCAACCACTCCCGACACTGCGCCAGGGACTGCTGATGGGAGTAGATCTTGCGAATGTTCTGCCGCGCGCGTCCCAGCAGGTGATGGTGGATACGCAGCTCCACCTCGCCGCAAATGGAGAGGGTCGAACGCATGAACATGTCCAGGGTATGGTTGATCACCCCCTCGGTGGAATTCTCCACCGGCACCACGCCGAAGTGTGCACTGCCCGCCTCCACCTCGCGGAACACCTCGTCGATGGCGGCCATGGGCTGGGTACGCACGGAATGGCCGAAGTGTTTGAGCGCGGCGGCCTGGGTGAAGGTGCCCTCGGGGCCGAGAAAGGCCACCGATAGCGGTTGCTCCAGGGCCAGGCAGGCGGACATAATCTCGCGAAACAGGCGCGCCATCTCCTCACCGGGCAGGGGACCCTGGTTGCGCTCGAGTACCTTGCGCAACACCTGGGCCTCGCGCTCGGGACGGTAGTACTTCACCTCTTCTTCCGCTTCCGCCGCATCGGCCGGCGTCGCCTGTTTCACCTGCGCCACCGCCTGCGCCAACGTGGCGCGCTCGCTGATCAGGCGCTGGATCTCGGCGTCCACCGCATCGATACGTTTGCGGATGTCGTCCAATGATTGCGTCATGGCGTGTCGGCTTTCCTTCTCGGGGCTTGGGGGTGACGGGAATCGTGGATTACAGGGCGCGCACGGCGAGCACGCCATCGATGGCCTCGATGGCGGACAGCACCAACGCCGGGATGGGCTGCGCCACGTCCACCAAGGTGTAGGCGAGATCACCGCGGGACTTGTTGAGCATGTCGACGATGTTCAGCTCGGCGTCCGCCAGCGTGCTGGAAATCTGGCCCAGCATGTTCGGCACGTTGGCATTGACCACCGCCAGGCGATACCCCTCGCCGCGCGGCATCGCCACCTCGGGGAAATTGACCGAGTTGTGGATAGTGCCGTCCTCGAGATAGGCGCGCACCTGCTCGGCCACCATGATGGCGCAGTTGTCCTCCGCCTCACGGGTGGAGGCGCCCAGGTGCGGCAGGGCCACCACCCGTGGCTGAGTCTTGAGCAGGTTGCTGGGAAAATCGCAGACATAGGCATACACCTTGCCGGCGTCGATGGCGGCACACACCGCGGCGTCGTCGACGATGCCCTGGCGGGCGAAATTGAGGATCACGACGCCGTCCTTCATCGAGCGCAGGCGCTCGGCATTGATCATGTGCCGGGTCTGCTCCACCAGGGGGACGTGAAAGGTGACGAAGTCCACCCGCGACAGCAGGTCGTCGACACTGGCGGCCTTCTGCACCTTGGCCGAGAGCGCCCAGGCCCCCTCGACGGTGATGCCCGGATCGTATCCGATGACGTTCATGCCCAGGGCGCTGGCGGCATTGGCCACCTTGCGGCCGATGGCGCCGAGGCCGATGACGCCCAGGGTGCGGCCGGGGAGCTCGAAGCCGCCGAAGTTCTTCTTGCCAGCCTCGACCTGCCGGTTGATGGCCGTGTCGTCACCCTCCAGCTGCCGGGCGAAATCCCAGGCCTGGCAGATGTTACGCGCCGCCAACAGCATGCCGGCGATGACCAGTTCCTTGACGGCATTGGCGTTGGCCCCCGGCGCGTTGAACACCGGGACCCCCATGGCGCTCAGCTTCTCCACCGGGATGTTGTTGACCCCCGCTCCGGCGCGACCCACGGCCTTCAGGGTGGGCGGGATCTCCATCTCGTGCATCTTGTAGGAACGCAGCAGAATGGCGTCCGGATGCGGGATCTCGGAGGCCACTTCGTAGCGCTCGCGTGGCAGGCGTTCCAGGCCGGCGACGGAGATGTTGTTGAGCGTCAGGATCTTGTACAT
>JANTGX010000053.1 GCA_024762755.1 Gammaproteobacteria bacterium | reverse complement strand
ATGCGCCATGGTGGACTTGACGACCACGGCGCTGAAAGTACAGACGTAGCCTCGGTCGAGAACGAAGCGATGTGGCCCCTTGCGGCTCTGCGCATGCAGCCAGGAATTGGTGGCAGCGATGACACGCTGGGCGGCGGACTTGACGGACCAGGCCTCTGAGCTGGCGTAGTAGTCCGCGAGAAAACTCTTGACCGCCGTCTCGGCGGCGATCTGGCTGACCTCACTACTGCTGATGCCATCGGCGAGGGCGACGGTCACCCCCTTACTGACCAACTGTGGGCCGTCGGGATGCAGGAAACCGTGAAAATCCTGATTGATGGGCTTGCGCCCCTTGTCGGAATACTGACCGATGGTGATGCTGAGTCGTGTCGTCATGAGAATACACCTCCCGGCTCACACGAGCCGGGAGGCCATTCCAAACCTCGATCAGATACTGGATTTCAAGGTGGCCGGCTGCACGTCACCCGCCTCGGCAACCACAGGTGCCAGGTTACGATGGTCCTTCAGGATACGCTCAGGGCTGGTACGCACATGGGTGTAGTACAGCGGCAGGCCGACGAAGAGAAAACCACCGACCAGGTTACCCAGTGCCGTCGGCAACTCGTTCCAGAGGATGTATTCCATAAAGGTGAAACCGCCACCCATGATCATCGAGAACGGGAACAGAAACATATTGACGATGGAATGCTCGAAGCCCATGAAGAAGAACAACATGATGGGCATCCACATAGCGAAGATCTTGCTTACGGTGGAGGTCGTGATCATGGCCCCGACGACGCCCATGGAGACCATCCAATTGCACAACATGCCGCGGATGAAGATGGTCAGCCAACCCTCTAGACCGTATTGCTGATAACCCAGCGTTCGGGCCTCGCCGATGTGTGCCACCTTGCTGGCGATGGCGCCACCATCGGTGTTATAGCCGTAGGTCAGGATGAAGGACATCATGAAGGCCACGGAGATCGCGCCGGCGAAGTTGCCCATGAAGACCAGTCCCCAGTTGCGCAGCACTTGGCCGACAGTGACCCCCGGGCGCTTGTCGAGCAAGGCCAGTGGCACCAGCGTGAACACCCCGGTCAGAAGATCGAATTTCATCAGATAGAGCATGATGAAGCCGACGGGAAACAGTACCGCACCGACCAGTGGCGAGCCGGTCTTGGTGGCGACGGTAATGGCAAATACCGCGGCCAAGGCAAGGATGGCACCGGCCATGAAGGCCCGGATCAGGGTGTCCTTGGCGGACATGTAGACCTTGGATTCACCTTGATCGACCATCTTGGTGACAAATTCGCTGGGTTCTAGATACGACATGGAATGGCCCTCTCTGCCTGCTGTGAATAAAATCTTTTCTGGTGATCGGGCGTCTGCCCGCACACCGCCGATTGTCTTGACGGCTTGTTGACAGCAAGGCACGTGCCATCCTTGCACTGTGCCGTTTTCAGGCAGATAGGGTGTATTTCAGGGAGTATGCGCTGATTTGGTGCACCACAAATAGGCAGACATGCTCTATCCGGGTGCAGTTCTGCCGACGCATCGCCCGATGACAGGTAAGTAAGACAGCAGAACCAACTGGGACAAAATAGAACGGATGAGAGGATATGGCCGTCGGCGATCGCATCGTCTTTCATACAATGGCCCTCGCCCCCTTCGATGCAGAACGCTCCAGGGTAGACCAACCATTTCTGGTTATTCTTTCGCCAGAAAATGGCGACAAGGCCGGTGGGCGAATACGCTTCAGACGGCCATTGCCAGGCGGCGGCGTCGGCGCCACCAGCGCCAAAGATGGCCGCTGCCGAGGGTGAAGGTCTGTCCGTCATCCGCGTGCAGGATGATGGAAGCCAGGTGACCGCTGCGCAGTGCCTGCAGCAGGGGGCCGGCCCATTCTGCCTCGACGTCCCGCACGGCCTGGGCCCAGCCGGCGCTGCCCTGGGTCTGGGCGGCGCGGCGCAGGTCGTCGAGGCGCACGAGATGTCGGCCCGCTGCCAGGCCGGACAGCCAGTCGGCGGCCTCGGGCGGGGCGGGCTGCGGCGTGAGCCCGGCCAGGCGGGCGAGCCCCCGCTCCAGGATCTCGTCGCTCCACACGCCGGCCCAGCGCTCGCCGTCCACCGTGGGCGCCTCGCCCGCGCCCCAGAACCACAGGCTGCTCACGGTGGGCTCGCCCGCCTCCTCGCGGCGTGTGTTGACGGCCTGCGTGTAGAGCAGCATCTGCACCTCGTTGAGCGTCGCGCGCCAGGCGCCGCCCTGCTCGCCGGCCGGCAGGCTGCGGCCGATGGGCTGTCCCTGCAGCGCGGGCAAGGGGGTGCATCGAACCTCCGGCGCCGCGGGCAGGTGTAGATACCAGCGTTCGGCATGCGGGGCGGTGAAGTGCCAACCCTCGTCGGCGTAGGCGGCGTTCAAGGCCGTCACCAGTTCGGCGGCCTCGGCGGTGGACAGGCCCAGGCTACTACTGTCGAACAGCACCAGTTGGTCGCGGTCCGGCAGCAGGTGGACAGGGTCGGCGCGCAGACAGGGGCCGGGTGGCAGCGTGCCGGTGTCCGCGAGATGGCTGACGGCGGCCACCGGCAGGCACTCGGCGGGGGCCTCGATACCGAAGCGAGCGAAGCCGGCGCACAGGGGATCGGCCGCCTCCCGGCCACGGTCGGCGCGGGCCAGCCAGGTCTCCAACGCCGGCAGGCGTGTGTCCAGCACGGCGGCCTCGCCCTGTGCGTCATCCGGGGGCACCGGCAGAAGGCCGGGCAGCAGCAGGTGGACGTGGCGGCTCATGGCCGTGTCCGCCGGCTGAGGAACATGGCGTCGCCGTAGCTGAAGAATCGGTAGCGTTCGGCCACGGCGTGGGCATAGGCGGCCATCACCTGGGCATGGCCGGCGAAGGCGGAGACCAGCATGAGCAGGGTGGACTCGGGCAGATGGAAGTTGGTGAGCAGGGCGTCCACCACGCGGAACTCGTAGCCGGGGGTGATGAAGATGTCGGTGTCGCCGGCGAAGGGGCGCAACGTCCCCCCGCGCGCGGCGCTCTCCAGGGAACGCACGCTGGTGGTACCGACGGCCACCACACGACCGCCCCGGGCGCGGGTGCGTTCCACGGCGGCGATGGTCGCTGCGCCCACCTCCACGTATTCGCTGTGCATATGGTGTTGATGGATGTCGTCCACGCGCACCGGCTGGAAGGTGCCGGCGCCCACGTGCAGGGTGACGAAGGTACTCTCCACCCCTTGGGCGGCGAGCGCCTCGAGCATGGCCGGGTCGAAATGCAGGCCGGCGGTGGGCGCGGCCACGGCACCCCGGCGGCGGGCGAAGACGGTCTGATAACGCTCGCGGTCTTCGCCGGCGTCGGCGCGCTCGATGTAGGGTGGCAACGGCATGTGGCCATGGGCCTCGAGCAGCTCCATGGCGGGCGTCTCGTCCGCGCCGTGCAGGGCCAGTTCGAACAGCTCACCCTGGCGGGCCAGCATCTGCGCCTCGATCCCGCCCTCCAGCCGCAGTCGGCCACCGGGCTTGGGCGACTTGCTGGCTCGCACGTGGGCCAGTACGCGGCGTGCGTCGAGCACCCGTTCCACCAGCACCTCGACCTTGCCGCCGGTCGCCTTCTGCCCAAACAGGCGCGCCGGGATCACGCGGGTGTCGTTGAACACCAGCAGATCGCCGGGGCGCACGAGATCCGGCAGCTCGCGGAAGGTGCGGTCGGCCAGGGCGCCACTGTCACCGTCCAGGCACAGCAGGCGGCTGGCACTGCGCTGCTCGGGTGGGGTCTGGGCGATGAGGTCGGGCGGGAGATCGAAGGAAAAATCACGGCGTTGCATGGCGCGCGAGTGTAACAAACTTGCCGCTCCATCGTGTCGGCGCTATGATTGCGCGCTGTGCCGGGGTGGCGGAACTGGTAGACGCGCCAGATTCAAAATCTGGTTCCCGCAAGGGAGTGTCGGTTCGATCCCGACCCTCGGTACCACTCTTATCGATCTACCTTCTCGATCTACGCTTCCAAATACGCACTCGATATACGCCTCGCCGGCGCTCCCCGCCGGTTTTCTTTCCCCGCTCGCCTCTCTCCTCCTCTCTCCCCCTCTCTCGCCCTCTCTCACCTGCCCCGACTCGTCCGCGGCCTCGTCGTGCCCGTGCGCCTTTCCGCGGCCAAGGGGGACGCGGCTACGCGGAGGGGCAGCCCTCGGCCAAGCCCTTGTAGTAGGCATACGTCGCCTCCACGTCCGCCTGGGCCTGGCGGAGGAAGGCCTCGGCGCGTTCGGGGTCGCGCTGCATGAGGCTGGCGAAGCGGGCCTCGGTCCTGGCGTAGTCCTGGAAGGGGATGGAGGGCGGCGGCGAATCGAGGCGGAAGGGGTTCTTGCCGGCCTCGGCGCGACGGGGGTCGTGCCGAAACAGGGGCCAGTGGCCGCAGGCGACGGCGAGGTCCTGCTGGCGGTGGTTCTCGGCCAGGTCCACGCCGTGGGCGATGCAGGGCGAATAGGCAACGATGAGCGAGGGGCCGGGATAGGACTCGGCCTCGATGAAGGCGCGCAGGGTGTGCACGTCCTTGGCGCCATAGGCCACCTGGGCGACGTAGACGTGGCCATAGTCGACGCCCACGCGGGCCAGGTCCTTCTTCGCCGTCTCCTTGCCGGCGCTGGAGAACTTGGCCACGGCGCCGCGCGGGGTGGCCTTGGAGGTCTGTCCACCGGTGTTGGAATAGACCTCGGTGTCGAGCACCAGGATGTTGACGTCGTGGCCGGCGGCGAGCACGTGGTCCAGGCCGCCGAAGCCGATGTCGTAGGCCCAGCCGTCGCCGCCGATGAGCCAGATGCTGCGCCGGCAGAGGTATTCGGCGAGCATGGCCAACTCCCGCGGGCGGCTGCCGTCCAACTCGTCCAGGCGTTGCTTGAGTCGGTCGACGCGCTCGCGCTGCTCGTGGATGCCCGCCTCGCTGGACTCGTCCGCCGTGAGGATGTCGCTGGCCAGGTCCTCGCCCACCTTCGCCGCCAGCAGACCGAGCAGCTCGCGAGCGCGCGCGGCCTTGTGCTCGACGCCGGCGCGGATGCCGAAGCCGAACTCGGCGTTGTCCTCGAACAGGGAGTTGTTCCAGGCCGGGCCGCGGCCGTCGGCACCCTGGGTCCAGGGGGTGGTGGGCAGGTTGCCGCCATAGATGGAGGAGCAGCCGGTGGCGTTGGCGACGATCATGCGGTCGCCGAACAACTGCGTGGCGAGGCGGATGTAGGGGGTCTCACCGCAGCCCGAGCAGGCGCCGGAGAATTCGAACAGCGGCTGCAGCAGCATGCTGCCGGGGATGGTGGTCTCCTTCACCTGGGTGCGATCGAACTCCGGCAGGCCGACGAAGAAGTCCCAGTTCTCCCGCTCGCGGGCCAGGTTGGCGTCGTGGTCGCGCATGTTGAGGGCCTTGCGCTCGGGGTTTTGTTTGTCGCGGATGGGGCAGATGTCCGAACACAGGGTGCAGCCGGTGCAGCCTTCCGGCGCCACCTGATAGCTCATGTACCAGCCTTCGGGAAACTGTTTGCCGATCACCGGCGCGGCACGGAACCCGGGCGGGGCCTTGTCCAGCCACTCGGCCGGGAAGACCTTGCTGCGGATGGCGGCGTGGGGGCATACGAAGGGACACTTGCCGCACTGGGTGCAGAGGTCCGGTTCCCAGATGGGGATCTCGGGGGCGATGTTGCGCCGCTCGTAGACGGCGGTGCCGAGGGGGAAGGTGCCGTCGTCGGGCAGCAGGCTGACCGGCAGGCGGTCGCCTTCGCCGCGGATCAGGGGCAGGGTGACCTGGCGCACGAAGGCAGGCAGGTCGGCCTCCTCCTCTTCGTTGGCCGCTTCTGTCGGCGCTTCTGTCGACGCTTCTTCGGCCGGCGCGGCGGCGGGTACGGGGATCTCGTGCAGGGCCGCGAGGGCGTCGTCCACGGCGCGGAAATTGGCCTCGATCAGCGCCGGGCCGGCACGCCGGTAACTGCGCTCGATGGCCTCGCGCATGGCGGCCACCGCCTGCTCGCGTGGCAGGATCTCGGAGAGGCCGAAGAAACAGGCCTGCATGACAGTGTTGATGCGCCGGCCGAGGCCGTGCTCCTCGGCCAGGCGATAGGCGTCGATGGCGAACAGGCGGAGCCGCTTGTCGACGATCTGCCGCTGCACGTCGGCCGGCAGCCTCTGCCACACACCCTCGGGGGCACCGGCCATGTTGAGCAGGAAGGTGCCGCCCTCGGCGGCGGCCTCCAGCAGGGGGTAGCGACCGAGGAACTGTGACTGGTGGCAGGCGACGAAATCGGCATCGCCCGCCTCGATGAGGTAGGCCGAGCGGATGGGATTGGGCCCGAAGCGCAGATGAGAGACGGTCACCGCGCCGGCCTTGTGCGAGTCGTAGACGAAATAGCCCTGGGCATAGAGGTCCGTCTGGCTGCCGATGAACTTGATGCTGTTCTTGTTGGCGCTCACCGTGCCGTCCGAACCCAGGCCGTAGAACAGGGCCTGGAAGGTGTCGCGGTGGGCCTCGGTGCGAAAACCGGCGTCCCAGTCCAGGCTGAGATGGGTGACGTCGTCGAGGATGCCGACGGTGAAAGGGTGTTGTGGCTCCGGCTTGGCCAGCTCGTCGAACACCGCGCGGACCATGCCCGGGGTGAACTCCTTGGAGGCCAGGCCATAGCGGCCGCCGATGACCCGCGGCAGGCGCGCGAAGCGCCCGGCGTGGCATGCCACGGCGGTCTGCACGTCCTTGTACAGGGGCTCGCCGTCGGCGCCCGCCTCCTTGCAGCGGTCGAGCACGGCGATGGCCTGCACCGTGTCCGGCAGGGCCTCGAGCAGGGCCTCGGCATCGAAGGGGCGAAACAGCCGCACCTTGATCACACCGACGCGTTCACCATGGGCGTTGAGGTACTCCACCGTTTCCTGCGCCGTCTCACCGGCCGAGCCCATCACCACCAGCACGCGCTCCGCCTCGGCGTGACCGAGGTAGTCGAACAGACCATAGTGGCGCCCGGTCAGCTCGCCGAGACGGCGCATGGCGTCGGCGACGATGGCGGGGAAACGCTGATAGTAGCGATTGACGCCCTCACGCGACTGGAAGAAGACGTCGGGATTCTGCGAGCTGCCGCGCAGCACCGGGTGCTCCGGTGAGAGGCCGCGGGCGCGATGGGCGCGCACCTGTTCCTCGTCGATCAGGGCGCGCAGGGTGGCCGGGGTGAGGCGCTCGATCTTGGCGATCTCGTGCGAGGTACGAAAGCCGTCGAAGAAGAACAGTACCGGGATGCGTCCGCTCAGGGTGGCGGACTGTGCCACCAGCGCCAGGTCCATGGCCTCCTGCACCGAGCCGGCGGCGAGGATGGCGAAGCCGGTGGTGCGCGCGGCCATCACGTCACTGTGATCGCCGAAGATGGACAGGGCGTGGCTGGCCACCGTGCGCGAGGCGACGTGGAACACCGTCGCGGTCAGTTCACCGGCGATCTTGTACATATTGGGCAGCATGAGCATGAGGCCCTGCGAGGCGGTGAAGGTGGTGGTCAACGAGCCCGCCTGCAGCGCGCCATGCACCGCGCCGGCGGCACCACCCTCGCTCTGCATCTCGATCACCCGCGGCACCGAACCCCACAGATTGGTGCGCCCCGCCGCCGACCACTCGTCGGCATGCTCGCCCATGGGCGAGGCGGGCGTGATGGGGTAGATGGCGATGACCTCGTTGAGGTGATGGGCGACGTAGGCCGCGGCCTCGTCGCCGTCCACTGTGACCTGCCGGCCCTTGCTGTCGGTCATGATGCCCCCCGTGACGTGTCGACTGCCTGCAGTATAGCGCCTGCCGGTGTCGTCACGGATAGACTCCTCGGAGTCTGTCGGATTTGGGTAATCGTGGCCGCTCTCCCATCAGCGCAGTGATTATTCCCAAACCCGACAGACTCCTAGACCCTTGCACAATGCCCCCGCTGGGGCTAGCGTTGTCACAGGTCGTCCCTGCCCTGTGGCCGATGCCCTTTCGCCGTTATGGCACAGGCAGGCAGAAGCGCGCGCAATGGCAGGATAGGCAAAGCACATGTCCATGCACCTTCTCACCCCCACCCAGCTGCTCTTGCTCCTCGGCAGCCTGGCCTATTTCGGCCTGCATTCCCTGCTCGCCTCGGTACGGGTCAAGCGCTTCGTCGCCCATCACCTGCCGCAACTGATGCCCGCCTATCGCCTGTTCTTCAACGCCGTCGCGGTCATCCTGCTACTGCCGTTGTTGTGGTTGGTACACCAGGACCCGGGGCCGCTGCTGTGGGCCTGGCAGGGCCCCTGGAAATGGCTCATGCACGGCGTCTCCGGCCTCGCCCTCCTCGGTCTGCTGTGGTCGGCGCGCAGCTATGACATGTCGGTGTTTATCGGCCTACGCCAGTGGCGCGAACGCCGGCGGGTGACCGGCGAGCCCGAGTCTCTGCACATCTCTCCCCTGCACCGCTTCGTGCGCCACCCCTGGTATTTCCTCGCCTTGCTCATGTTGTGGAGCCGGGATCAGTATCTCAACCAGACCCTGTTCTATATCCTGGCCACGGCCTATCTGGTAGTCGGCTCCCGCCTCGAGGAACGCAAGCTGGTCCATCAGTACGGCGATGCCTATCGCCTGTACCGGCGCCAGGTGCCGGGACTGTTCCCCCTGCCCTGGCGCTGGCTGCGCACCACGGAGGCGCACCGGCTGTCACGTCTGGCACGCGAGCGCGGCGCCCCCCTCCCCTGAGCACGTGGCCACGGGGGGTTCCCGGCCGCACGGGGGTGGGCCGGGTATGGCTCAGGAGGCCTTCTTGTAGATCAGCCCCGGATTGAGCAACAACTCGTCCTGCTTCACCTGATCGAGCGGACAACCCTCGTCGTCGCACTGGGCCAGGCGATCGAAAACATAGCGGGTATCCTGCTCCTCGATGAACTGGAAGATGGGCCGGCCCAGATGGGAGCCGATGGCGGGGCCATAACTGCGTTTGTCGTGCATGCTGTATCTCCTTGAGCGGTTGTTGTGATCATCACCGGCGGCCGCCAGCGATGTGCATTCCTCCTATCGTCGCTCCGCCGCATCCCTTGACCCACTCCTGCCCGGTCACCCCGACCATTGGGCGATCTGTGATGCGCATCACACCTGCCACGCCCCGGCGCCGACCCTGACCCTGGCCGGTGGATCGACTATGCTTTCGCGGTCATGGCAGACAATCCCTTCGAACTCCGCGTCGAAAGCACGACCGGCCACGGCGGCGAGGCCGTGCCACAGCGATTCTGTCTCGGCGAACGCTGTATCGAGGTGCGCTCGGTGATCGACCGCTGGCTCGATCCCGAGCACCACTACTTCAAGCTACAGGGCAGCGACGGCGGCCTCTATATCTTGCGCCACGACGTGCCGTCCGGGCGCTGGGAACTGACCCTGTTCGATGCCCGAGGGGACGACGGACAGTGAGTCCGAAGAGGGCGAACGCTCCACCGGCCATATTGATATTCTGCCTGCTGGCCCCCATATTCAGGGCGATCCAATCCTGGTTCGTCAAATCCGGGGCCACCCGGTAATGCAGTACATGAACACACCGACCCCTTCCGATACCCACGAGTTGAACCTCCTCCTCGGCATCCTTCCCCAAGCCCTGCAAGATGCCCTGGCAGGGCTGCCCAGCGCGGACCTGCTGGAAGTGGTGCTGGACCTGGGCCGGCCGCCCCAGGCGCGGCTGCCCGGGCGCGCCATCGACCTGGGCGAGACGCCCGTGCACCGCGACGACCTGGCCGGCGTGATCGCCGGTCTCGGCGACTTCGGCGCCGACAACCGCGCGGGCATCGCCGGCACCCTGCACCGCATCTCTGCCATCCGCAACCGCCACGGCGACATCGTCGGCCTGACCCTGCGTGTGGGGCGGGCCATCCATGGCAGCATCGCCCTGATTCGCGACCTGGTCGAAGGGGGCAAGAGCGTGTTGCTGCTGGGGCGCCCGGGGGTGGGCAAGACCACCCAGCTGCGCGAGATCGCCCGCGTGCTGGCGGACGACTTCGCCAAACGGGTGATCGTCATCGACACCTCCAACGAGATCGCCGGCGATGGCGATGTGCCCCATCGCGCCATCGGTGGCGCGCGCCGCATGCAGGTGGCCAACCCCGAGCAGCAGCACGCGGTGATGATCGAGGCGGTGGAGAACCACATGCCGGAGGTGATCATCGTCGACGAGATCGGCACCGCCGCCGAGACCCTGGCGGCGCGCACCATCGCCGAGCGCGGCGTGCAACTCATCGGCACGGCGCACGGCAACACCCTGGAGAACCTGGTCCGCAACCCCACCCTGTCCGAGCTGGTGGGTGGCGTGCAGACCGTCACCCTGGGCGACGAAGAGGCCCGCCAGCGCGGCAGTCGCAAGACCGTCATCGAACGCAAGGCACCACCCACCTTCGACGCCATCGTCGAGATGCGCGGCTATGAAGAGGTGATCGTGCACACCGATACCACCGACGCCGTGGACCGCCTGCTGCGCGGCCAGACCGTGAAGGGAGTGCGACGCACGCCCGAGG
>JANTGX010000052.1 GCA_024762755.1 Gammaproteobacteria bacterium | reverse complement strand
TGTAAGCAAGGTTTCCCCTGAAGTGAAAAAGGCATGTGCTCGATGATTTGCAGAAATTTAGGTATGAAGGCCGGACCCGCAGAGGGTCGTCGGGCTCGTCGCTGGGCGAAGGCTTTGGCCATGACCACAATGCTGGTACTGCCTCTGGCGCCGTTGCAGGCCAAGGAGGCCCCGCCCCTGGCCGAGGACCCCGTGCTGGAGAAACAGGTCAATGCCATCGCCAGCGAGCTGCGCTGCCTGGTGTGCCAGAACCAGACCATCGCCGATTCCCACGCCGAACTGGCCGTCGACCTGAAGAATCAGGTGCGCGACATGGTGCACGAGGGCAAGACGCAAAAGGAGATCGTCGACTACATGGTGCATCGCTATGGCGATTTCGTGCTCTATCGCCCGCCGGTGAAACCCACCACCTACCTGTTGTGGTCCGGCCCCTTTCTGTTGCTCCTGGTGGGCATCGGTGTCCTCATGTTCAACCTGAAGAAGCGTCGCCAGGCGGCGATGGACGATTCACCCCTCTCGGCGGATGAGAGCGAGCGCCTGGCGCAGCTGCTGCATGCCGGTACTGACAAGAAGAATGCATCATGATGATTTTCTGGCTGGTAGCCATCCTGCTCATCGTCGCCGCGCTGCTTTTCCTGCTCCCCCCGTTGATCAGGAGTCGGGCCACGGAACGTGAGACCCTGGCACGCGACGAGCTGAATCTGACCATCTTCAAGGACAAGTTGAAGGAACTGGAGGCCGATCTGGCCGCCGGCGTGATCACCCAGGAACAGTACGAGACCGCCAAGCAGGACGTTGAGCGTGACTTCGTGCAAGAGAGCGGCGGCGACGAGGGCGAGAACAGCGCCGCCGAGCAGGTGGACCGCGTGGTCGGACGCGCCGCCGCCGTGGTCATCGCCCTGGTGATCCCAGTGGTCGCCGCCGGCCTGTATGGCCTGCTGGGCGCGGGCGCCGCCGGTCTGGAGCCGGAGAAGGCGACCCCCGTGGTGCAGGCCGAGGGCCACGAAGGCACCCTGGAGGAACAGGTCGCCGCCCTGCGCAAGCACCTCGAAGAAAACCCGGACGACGCCGAAGGCTGGGTGATGTTGGCGCGTTCGTACTACTTCCTCAAACAATTCGGCCCGGCCAGTCAGGCCTATGCCAAGGCCTCGGCGCTGATCGGTGACAGCGACCCCAACCTGCTTGCCGATTGGGCCGATGCCGCGGCCATGGCCCAGGGCCGGCAGATGGCGGGCAAGCCCTATGAACTGGTGAAGAAGGCCCTGAGCCTGCAGCCCGATCACCAAAAGGCCCTTTGGCTGGCGGGCACGGCCAGCTACCAGGCGGAAGACTACAAGACCACCCTGGACTACTGGCAGCGCCTGGTGAGGCAGTTCCCGGAGGGTTCGGAGAACTATGTGCAGATGCAGCGCAACATCGGCGAGATCAAGCAGATGTTGGGCATGTCCACGGCGACCGAGGAGGCCGCCCTGCAGAAGGCCGCCGGGTCGGCTGCGGGTGCCAGCCTGCATGGCGTGGTACGACTGTCCGAGGCCCTGAAGGACAAGGTCTCGCCGGAAGATACCGTGTTCGTTTTCGCCCGCGCCGCCAAGGGGCCGCGCATGCCGCTGGCCATCGTGCGCAAGCAGGTGAAGGATCTGCCACTGGAGTTCACCCTCGACGACAGCATGGCCATGCGTCCGTCTATGAAACTCTCCAGTTTCCCGCAGGTAATGGTCGGCGCGCGTATCTCCAAGAGCGGCAACGCCATCCCACAGAGCGGCGACCTGCAGACCCTGCAGGGGCCGGTGCCGGTGGCCTCGGCGGGCGACCTGGAGTTGGTGATCGATACCGTCGTCCCGTAATATTGCTCACCCGCCGGCCGGTATGGCCGGACGAGGGCGTGGGCCGGGCGATCGCCAACAGGGTGGCGCCCGACCCGCCTACGGTCTGCCGGGCCTGATCCGGTCGACCGACCTCTAACCCGATCCGACCCTCATTGGAGGCCAACACATGAAACGCATGACCATCCTTCGTCGTCTCGTCGTCTTGTCCCTGATGTTGTTCGCCGTCAACGCACAGGCCGGTGATCCGCAGAAGGGGCACCAGATCTATCTCGACAAATGCGCCGGCTGCCACGGTGTGGAAGGCTTTCCCACCATGGTCGCGGTGCCCGCCTTTGGCCGCGGTGAGGGGATGATGAAGCCAGACCAGGAACTGCTCGATTTCATCAAGCGCGGCAAGGTCGTCATGCCCGCCTTCGAGGGCATCCTCACCGACCAGCAGATCCTCGACACCATCGCCTATATTAGGACCCTCTTCTGATGAGATTTTCCGCCCTGACCCTCCTCGCCGCCGTCACCCTCGGTGGCCTGTTGGGTTGTTCCGACGAGCACCCTGGCGAACCGGCGACATCACCCCAGGGCAGCACCCCCCAGGCCGCGGCACCGGCCGCCCTCGCGCCGCAGGGCCAGACGGCCCCCGCCGCCACCGCACGCAAGGTCGGCTATGCGGTCGTGGACACCTTCAACGTGGGCGAGCATACCTATGTGCGCTCCATGGCCTTTGATCCCCGCGATGACAGCCTGTGGGTCGGCACCAGCGTCGGCGTACTGCAGGTCGACGTCAAGAGCCGTCAACTGCGCAACACCTACACCCGCGAACAGGGACTGGCCAATGAGTACGTCTTCGGCATCCTGATCGATAGCCAGGGCAATCGCTGGTTCGGCACCAATGGTGGCGGCATCAGCCGCTTGTCTCCGGATGGGCAATGGAAGACCTATTTCCCCATGCACGGCCTGGCCGACTACTGGGTCTACTCCTTCGCCGAGGACAGCAAGGGGGGCATCTGGATCGGCACCTGGGCCGGCCTCAGCCACCTCGACCCCAAGCAGGAGAAGTTCACCACCTACCTGGCAGAACTGGTCAACGAGTGGGTCTATGGCCTGGGCGTGGATTCCCGAGACCGGGTGTGGATCGGCACCGAGGGCGGCATGAACATGTTCGACGGTGAGAAGTGGTTCACCTGGACGCACAAAGAAGGGCTCGGCGCCGGCAACGAAGACAACCTGCCGGTGAGTAGCAACACCGGTCTGGGTACCCGTTCCCGACACGACCTGAGCATCATGGCGGCGGGTCGCGAGACCTATAATCCCAACTACGTCTTCACCCTCATCGTGGCCAAGGACGACACGGTGTGGGCGGGCACCTGGGGGGGTGGCGTATCGCACTACGACGGCAGTCAGTGGCACAACTTCACCACGCGCGATGGCCTGGCAGGTAATGTCGTCTACAGCATGGCGCAGGACGAAGAGGGTGCCTTCTGGTTCGGGACCAATGGCGGCCTGACCCGCTATGACGGTAAGACCTGGCAGGTCTTCACCCGGGCAGACGGTCTGCTGGACGACAACGTCTATGCCATCGTGCCGACCGCCGGCGGCAAGGTGTGGGTCGGTACCCGCTCAGGCGTTACCCTGCTCAGCAAGTGATATAACAGGACGTTCGATTTTAATAGGTAGACGGACCGCCGCGGGCGGGACCACTCAAGAGACTCTTTGGAGGGGCATGTGAATATCAGTTCGAAAACGTTGGCCATCGGCGTCATCGCCGTGGGTGGGCTTCTCGTCGGCGCCTACATGATGGGCACCAAGAAGGCCGAGGCACCGGCCCCTGTCGCCGTCGCGCCCACGGCGACACCGGTACCGGGCCATCCCGGTGGCGTGCCGCCGGTGAGCAACCTGCTACCCGCCGATGCCGCACCGGCCAAGGCCAACTTCGTCCACTTCCGCGTCGGCAATCGCAACGTCAAGGGCATGATGGCCGACGGCGACGAGGTCTGGGTGGGCACCTCCGGCGGGGTCATCCGCTACAATATCAAGAACGGCGACTACAAGTTGTACGACGTCAAGAACGGCAGCCTGATCTCCAACGGCGTCTTCCATGTCAGCAAACACGACGGCAAGATCTGGGTGGGCACCTATGGCGGCGGCCTCTCCATCTATGACCCGGCGGCCGATAGCTGGACCAACTACAACATCCCTGCCGGCCTCGCCGATCAGTTCGTCTACGACGTGGAGACGGACACCAACGGCGACTACTGGATCGCCACCTGGTCGGGCGCCAATCGCGTCAAGGGCGGCAAGCTCGACGACCCCAAGGTCTGGGAGACCTTCACCGTCGCCAATACCAACGGCGGCCTGCCCAACGACTGGGTCTACGGCATCGAGATCGGCAAGAACGGCGAGATCTGGTTCGCCACCGAAGGCGGCCTGGCCCGCCTGCAGGACGGCAAGTGGGAGAACTGGAACCACGACGACGGCCTGGGCGCCAAGTACGAACTGGTGAAAGACGACATCGCCTTCTCCAACGATCCCGCCAAGGCCTCCAAGCACCATGCCCAGCAGAAGAAGGAGCAGGGCCTGAGCGACGTCAAGGTGGGCTTCAACCCCAACTACATCGTCTCCATGGTCGTCGACGACGATGGCTCGGTATGGGCCGGCACCTGGGGCGGCGGTCTGTCCCACTTCGACGGCAAGACCTGGAAGACCTACACCGTGAAGGACGGCCTGCCCGGCAACCACGTCTTCATGTTGCGCAAATACCCCGGCCAGCCCCTGTGGATCGGCACCAACAAAGGCCTCGCACGGCTGATGCCCGATGGCACCTTCAAGGTCATGACCAAGCGAGACGGCCTGTTCGCCGACAACGTCTTCTCCATGGCCGAGGCCGCCGATGGCAGCCTGTGGGTGGGCAGCTTCGGGGGTGTCGCCCGTATCTACAACTACGACCGACCCTGACGGCGGCGCCGCCCACGGCGCAGCCCCATGACCCCGTGCCGGCATAGTCCGCGCGGGGTTTTTTATTGCAGTTTCCGTGAGTCCATGACGACTCGGCGCGCGAGTCCTCGCCTCCGCAGCGGAGCGAAAGATGACCGCTTGTGCCGTGGGTGAAGCCAAGATCCTCCGTCGAACGTATAGCGGCCCGCCAGGGAAGTGAGTTGCAGGCGCTGTGTGGCGGTGGATTCGTGAGGATGCGGCGAGCGTTGTGAAACCCGTCTGACGGATCGGGTACCGACGGCTGATAGAGGGCGGCAGTGAGCCATTGGGGCGTCTTGTCCGATGCCTCGAGTCCCATCTTTCGGGTAACCGGACAAACTGTCGATACCCCTATATGGCCGCCTGCCAGAGGGAATCGACAACCGGTTCAACGTCCGTCGCGTGCAGGTCCATTGACTGTCGAGGCGAGGTCCATGCCTTTCTCATCGCTGTGGCTTGCCTGCGCTTCCTGAAATTTACATGGGACCAAAAAAACGGGTGCCCGAAGGCACCCGTCCAGGTGTCGATGGCCGGCGATCTGAGTCGCCGTTGGCCTTAGAAGGTCATTTGTTGACGAACTCGGGGTAGGCCTCCATGCCGCACTCGGCCAGGTCCACACCCTCGTACTCTTCCTCTTCGCTGACCCGCAGGCCCATCACGGCCTTGATGATCATCCAGGTGACCAGACTGGCGCCGAAGACCCAGACGAAGATGGTCAAGGCACCGACGATCTGACCGAGGAAGCTGGCATCGCCATTGGTCAGCGGCACGGCGAGCAGACCCCAGAGGCCGACCACGCCGTGCACCGAGATGGCGCCAACGGGGTCGTCGATCTTCAGCTTGTCCATGCCGATGATGGAGAGCACCACCAGCACACCGCCGACGGCACCGATGAGGGTGGCTACCAGAGGGGAGGGCGTGTCGGGTCCGGCGGTGATGGCCACCAGGCCGGCGAGGGCGCCGTTGAGTACCATGGTGAGGTCGGTCTTGCCGAACATCAGGCGGGCCATGATCATCGCTGCGATGAGGCCGCCGGCAGCGGCCGCATTGGTGTTGACGAATACCATGGCGACGGCGTTGGCGTTGGCGATGTCACCCAGCTTGAGCACGGAACCGCCGTTGAAGCCGAACCAGCCCATCCAGAGGATGAAGGTGCCGAGGGTGGCCAGGGGCAGGTTGGCGCCGGGAATGGGCTGTACTTCGCCCTTGGGACCATACTTGCCCTTGCGCGGTCCGAGCAGGATCACGCCGGCCAGGGCCGCTGCGGCGCCCGCCATGTGCACGATGCCGGAACCGGCGAAATCGAGAAAGCCGAAATCGTCGCCCAGGCTGAACAGGCCGAAGACGCTGCCGCCGCCCCAGGTCCAGTTGCCTTCCATGGGGTAGATGAAGCCGGTCATCACCACGGCGAAGGCCAGGAAGGCCCACAGCTTCATGCGTTCCGCCACGGCACCGGAGACGATGGACATGGCGGTGGCGACGAAGACCACCTGGAAGAAGAAGTCGGCCGCGGTGGCGTACACCGAGCCGCCCTCGAAGCCGTTCTCGGCGGAGGTGGCGAGGGCGTCCTGCACCAGGGTCTCACCCCCTTCGATGCCGGCGAGAAACAGGCCTCCACCATACATGATGTCGTAGCCGACGATCATGTACATGGTGCAGGCGATGGCGTACAGGGCCACGTTCTTGGTTAGGATCTCGGTGGTGTTCTTGGCGCGCACCAGGCCGGACTCGAGCATGGAGAAGCCGGCGGCCATCCACATGACGAGCGCACCCATTACCAGGAAGTAAAAGGTGTCAATGGCGTACTGCAACTGAAATATCTGGTTTTCCATTGTTGTTCTCCCCTGAGGTTAAAGCGCGTCCGGGCCTGTCTCGCCGGTGCGGATGCGGACGACCTGCTCGAGCGCGGAGACGAAGATCTTGCCATCGCCGATCTTGCCCGTGTTGGCCGACTTGCTGATGGCCTCGATGGCCGAGTCCAGTATGCTGTCGTCGATGGCCAGTTCGATCTTCACCTTGGGCAGGAAATCCACCACATATTCGGCCCCCCGATAGAGTTCGGTGTGCCCCTTTTGGCGACCGAAGCCCTTGACCTCGGTAACCGTGATGCCCTGAATGCCGACTTCAGACAATGCTTCGCGCACGTCGTCCAGCTTGAAGGGCTTGATGATTGCAACAACCATTTTCATGGTTATCTCTCCTAGCTTGGTTTGATGGGATGCCCGCGATGCGTCGCCGCCGGCGTTTAGTGAGAGCCTTTAGCCGCTGCGCGCGTTGAGCCGCGGCAAGGAGACATCCGGTCCTGACGGGACTCTTCTAAGCATCCCGCGTGCCAAGTCTTGTTATCGTTTGTGGACAAAGGCTTAGCATCATGGGTGGGGCCTCGGACGGGGGAAGTGCACTAAATGGGGGAGGTGCTAAGCGGTGCGCACCATATTGGTGCGAGCCTGTCGGTCGAGCAGCTCGGGCCGTGTGTGTCTGGCCATGGCGGGGGTCATGGGGTAGATTCTTTCCCCACCAAGGAGACCCCATGCTCGACCCCAATCAGATCGACGACTTCACCCGCCGTGTCTTCCAGGCCCTGCCACCGGGCATCCAGACGGTGCAGCGCGACCTCGAAAAGAACCTGCGCTCGGCCCTGCACAGTGCCTTCGCCCGCCTCGACCTGGTGACGCGAGAGGAGTTCGAGGTGCAGTCCGCTGTGTTGGCGCGCACCCGGCAGAAGCTGGAGGCCCTGGAGCAGCGGGTCGCGGCCCTCGAAGAGGCCAGCCGCCAGGGCGACTGATCCAGCCAACGGCAAGGAGTGCCATGTCCCTCGCGATCGTCCATAGCCGTGCCCAGGTGGGTATCGACGCGCCACCGGTGCACGTCGAGGTGCACCTGGCCAACGGCCTGCCGGCGCTGTCCATCGTCGGTCTGCCCGAGGCCGCGGTGAAGGAGAGCAAGGACCGCGTGCGCGGCGCCCTGCTCACCGCCGGCTTCGAGTTCCCCGCCCGCCGCATCACCATCAACCTGGCCCCCGCCGACCTGCCCAAGGACGGCGGCCGTTTCGACCTGCCCATCGCCCTCGGCATCCTCGCCGCCTCGGGACAGATCCCCAGTGACGCCCTGGCCGGACACGAATTCGTCGGCGAACTGGCCCTGAGTGGTGAACTGCGCCCCGTGCGGGGCGTGCTGCCGGTGGCCATCGCCGCGCGCGAGGCGGGGCGCAGCCTGGTGGTGCCGGAGGCCAATGGCGCGGAGGCCGGCCTGGTGGACGGCGTCGAGGTCCGGGTGGCCGGCCACCTGCTGGCGGTCTGCGCCCACCTGGGCGGCGCCGAGTCACTGTCCACGGCGCCCGCCGGGCAGGGCGGTGAGGGCGTACCGGACGCCGCGGACCTGGCCGAGGTGCGAGGACAGGCACAGGCCCGGCGCGCCCTGGAGGTGGCCGCCGCCGGTGGCCACAGCCTGCTCATGAGCGGCCCGCCGGGCACCGGCAAGACCTTGCTCGCCAGTCGCCTGCCGGGCATCCTGCCGCCGATGACCGAGGAAGAGGCCCTGGCGTCGGCCGCCGTGGCCTCGGTCAGCGGCCTGCCCTTCGCGGCCGAGCGTTGGCGCCAGCGCCCCTTTCGCGCCCCCCATCACACCGCCTCCGGCGTGGCCCTGGTGGGTGGCGGCAGCCTGCCGCGGCCGGGGGAGATCTCGCTGGCCCACCACGGCGTGCTGTTTCTCGACGAGCTGCCGGAGTTCGACCGCCGCGTGCTGGAGGTGCTGCGCGAGCCCCTGGAGTCCGGCCGTATCCATATCTCGCGCGCCGCGCGACAGGCCGAATTCCCCGCCCGCTTCCAGCTGGTGGCGGCCATGAATCCCTGCCCCTGCGGCTACTTCGGCCACCCCAATGGCCGCTGCCATTGCACCGCCGAGCAGATCAACCGCTACCGCGCACGCATCTCCGGCCCCCTGTTGGACCGAATCGACCTGCAGATCGAGGTGCCGCCGGTGCCGCGGGAACTGCTGCGTGCCGACGGCGCACCGCCGGCCGAGTCCTCCGCCGAGGTGCGCCGGCGCGTACTCGCCGCGCGGGCCCACCAGCTGCGTCGCCATGGCCGTCCCAATGCCGCCCTGGAGAACCGCGAAGTGGACGCTCACTGCCGGCTCTCGGCGGAGGATGCGAGCCTGCTGGAACGGGCCATTGAGCGCCTTGGCCTGTCCGCCCGGGCCTATCACCGGATCCTGCGCGTGGCGCGCACCGTCGCCGATCTGGACGATGCCGCCGACATCGCCACGGCCCACCTGCAGGAGGCCATCGGCTATCGCCGGCTGGACCGCCCGCTCGGCCTGTAAGCCACCGGTAGCTGTGGTAACGTAGCGCCTGTTCTTTCCACAGCACATCCCGCGGGTATTGCCAGCCATGAAACCCCTTCTCCGACTCTCCGTCCTGATGGCCCTACTCCTGCTCGCCGCCTGCAACGGCGACTCGACCCCCGGGCAATACAACACCAGCAGCGATCCCGCCGTGGCGGCCAAGGCCGACGCCCTGTTCCAGGCCTGGCAGCGCGGCGACTACGACGCCGTCCTGGCCGAGTACGACGAAACCTTCTTCCAGGGCCGCAGTCGCGCGCAGTGGCGCAAGCACCTCGAGGACCTGCTCGCCGAGCGTGGCCCCCTGCGTGAATGGCACCTGCGGCGCAGTCAGGCAGATTCCCGTTTCTCCGGCAAATTCTTCATCTACGAGTACGAGACGGTGCACGACGGCAACAAACGCCTGCACCACCTGATGACCTTCCTCTGGCCGGTGGACGAAGACACCATCAAGCTGGTGGGACACAAGATCACCCCCTGGCAGGTGGGTGAGGAATGAGCCCCCGCCGCATCGCGCCACTGGCTGCCCTGTGCCTGTTCGCCGTCAGCCTGGCGGTGGCCGCCGCCGGCCGACCCCCCACCCCGGTGCAGGTGGCCGAGGTCGCGCGCGTCAACCTGGCGCCGCAGCAGTGGGTGCCGGCCACGGTGGTGGCCCGCCGCGAGGCGCGCCTCGCCGCCGAGACGGCGGCGCGTCTGCGACACGTGGCAGAGGTGGGTGAGCGGCTGGCCAAGGGGGCGGTGGCGGCGCGTCTCGACGATACCTACCTGCGCCTGCGCGTCGAGGAGCTGAGTGCCAGCGAGACCAGTGACCAGGCCCGTCTGACCTACCTGAGCAAGGAACAGGTCCGGCTGCGGCGTCTGGCGAAACAGAACAACGCCGCGCAGACCCGCCTAGACGAGGTGCAGGCCGACCGCGTGGCCGCCGAGCAGGCCCTCGCCGTCACCCGCGCGCGCCTGCGTCAGGCCGCCGAGGAGCTGCTGCGCTCGACCCTGCGCGCGCCCTTCGCCGGGGTGGTGGCCGAACGCCTGCGCCAGCCCGGCGAGTGGGCCGGTAGTGGCGACCCGGTGCTGCGTCTGGTGGACACCACGGCGTTGGAGGTCCGCGCCAGCGTGCCATTGAGCGTGCGCGGCCTGGTCCGTCCCGGGGGGCAGCTGCCCCTGCGCGACGCCGAGGGGGGCGAACGGCCCGCTCGGGTGCGCGCCCTGGTGGCGGTGGGCGACGGCCCCTCGCATCGCCTGGACCTGCGCCTGATCCCCGCCGGTGAAGGCTGGACCATCGGTCAGCCGCTGCAGGTGGCGGTGCCCACGGCGGCGCCGCGCGAGGTGCTGGCGGTGCCGCGTGACGCCCTGGTCTTGCGCAGCGCC